>NZ_WANY01000083.1:0-13565 GCF_015521575.1 Ferroglobus sp. | reverse complement strand
GTAGTTTTCAACAAGTATATCAACAAATTCAAAAAGTTCGGTAGATTTATAAGGTAAAATTTGCAAAAATGAACTGTGAAGATTGGGCTTTACATCTGCCATTGCGGGAGAAATATAGCCGATGTCGTTGACATAAAGAATTTAATCGGGTATTTTAAGGATAAAGTAAACGTTGTCCGAGATCATCTATTTATGTGCTCAGAACCGGCTTGGGAAATGATAAGAAGCGACGTTACGAACAAACTTGTCGACAGAGTAGTTATTGCTGCCTGTAGCCCTTACAACCACGAGAAGTTTTTCAGATCAGCCCTCGAAACTGCTGGACTGTCAAAGTACCTCTTGGAAATAGCCAACATTAGAGAACAGTGCAGCTGGGTTCACGGGAAAAACAAAAGAGAGGTTACCGAAAAGGCAAAAAGATTGATAGAAGCTGCAATTTCCAAAGTTAAAACACTTAAGCCTCTTGACGATTTAAGATTCGAAGTTGAGAGGAGCGTTCTCGTTATCGGCGGGGGAATAGCGGGAATGACAGCCTCTCTCGATTTAGCGAAAATGGGTTTCAAGGTATATCTCGTGGAGAAAGAACCATCTATAGGTGGAAAACTCATAAAATTCGATAAAATCTTTCCACTCAACGACTGCGCTTCTTGCGTTGTCTCGTCGTTAATGGCGGAAGTTGCGAACAACCCGATGATAGAGCTTATAACTTACGCCGAAGTTGAAGAGGTTGATGGATCCTTCGGGAACTTTAACGTTAAAGTGAGAAAGAAGCAAACCTACGTGGACTGGGAGAAGTGCATAGGTTGCGGGGCTTGCACAACGGTATGTCCACCAAAGGCTTGGAAACCGAACGAGTTCGATGAAGGTTTAAGTAAGAGGGCTGCCATGTACATAGTTTCTCCTCAAGCCGTGCCGAAAAAAGCCGTACACGATCCCGAGCTTTGCGTGAACTGTGGAAAGAAAAAACTCGGAACAAGAAGATTTCTGAGGGGTGGAAAGGAGTACTTAACCCCCTGCGAAAAAGCTTGTCCGACGAAAGCAATAGACAGATCGAAAAGCTGGAATCCGGAGGGAGAACTCCTGAATTTTAACGTTGGAGCGATAATCGTTGCCACAGGATACAAAGTCATGGAGAAGGAGACCTTTAAAGAGTACGCTCCTCACTCCCCGAACGTTATCACCGCTCTTCAATTCGAAAGAATTCTCTCACCTACCGGACCTACAGGCGGTAAAGTTTTGAGGTTGTCAGACGGTAAAAAGCCGAAAGCTATTTCGTTCATATCCTGCGTAGGTTCGAGGGACGTTAGGTATCACACGTACTGTTCTAAGGTTTGCTGTCTCTACATGCTCAAACAGGCGAGACTCGTGAAGGAAAGGGAGCCGGAGATAGATGTCTACATCCACGTTATAGATGTGAGGGCTCCAGGAAAAGATCTTGAGGAGTACTACATAGAAGCAAGGAGGATGGGAATAGGTGTTATCAGAGGAAAGGTCGGAGGGATAGAAGAGCTCCCTAATGGTAGACTCAGAATTCTCGGATTTGACGCTGATCTTGGAATGCCTGTGGAGGTGGAAGTTGACCTCGTCGTTCTCGCAACAGCAATAGAGCTTCCGGAAGATTCTAAAGAACTCGCAAGGAAAATAGGAATTGCTGTCGATCCTTCCGGATTTTTAAAGGAAGATCATCCGAAACTCCGACCCGTTGAAAGTACTCTGAGCGGCATATTTTTAGCCGGATGTTGCCAAGGCCCAAAAGACGTTTCCGAGACCGTAGCACAAGCTAAAGCTGCGGCAGCTTCCGTCGCTTCTTTACTCAGCAAGGAAGAGATCAAAGTCGAACCATTCATTGCAAAAGTGAACGAGAAGGCTTGCTCAGGTTGCGGAATATGTGAGAACGTCTGTCCTTTCAATGCGATTAAAGTTAGGGAAGTGGCGGTTGTTGACGAAAGAAGCTGCAAAGGTTGCGGAATTTGCGCTTCTTGTCCGGCTAAAGCCATAGACATCCAAGGATATTCGGCGGAATCGATTATCGCGGAGATAGATGCACTTGTGGGGTGATCTGATGAAGTACGTTGTGAAGGTCGAAAGGAAAAGAAACCTTGTGGAGGTGATTTCCAATCTCGGAGGAGAAGGTGTTTCGAAGTGCATTCAGTGTGGTTCGTGCATGAGCGTTTGCCCAGTTACGTTGGTCGGATTCGACTACCCAAACAAAAAGTTGTTCAAATTCGTTCAAATGGGAGAAGAAGATCCCCTCCTCTCAGACCCTTCCCCTTGGGCTTGCGTCGCTTGCGGAAGATGCATAGAGGTATGTTCTCAAGACGTCAATCCTTTTTCCGTTTATTTCGCTCTAAGGAGGTTGCAGGTGAGAGGTTTCAGAATACATCCTCTCGCAAAAGAGGCTGTCGGATCGATTTACGAGAGCGGGCATGCGATCTTCGTGGATAACAGTGAAGAGAGGGAAAAGTTCGGTCTTCCAGAAGTCTCCTCTGCCGCTAAATCCAAAAAAGACCTGAATGAAATTAGGGAAATCCTAAGATCTTCAGACATCTCAGACCTCGGAATTCTTCCAAGGTGATTCCATGAGATTTGGCTTCTTCCTTGGGTGTCAAATTCCCTTCCTAAAACCCGAGGTTGAGGCTTCGATAAGAAAGGTCATGAGCGTCCTCGGAGTTGAGCTTCTCGACCTCGAAGGATACTCCTGCTGCCCCACGTGGATGTCCGTTCCGAGTCTGGATTTAAACGCTTGGCTTGCGATTTCCGCAAGAAACTTGGCTATAGCGGAGAATCTTGGAGTGGATGTAGTAACTGGGTGTAGCAACTGTTTCAGTGTTCTAAACCATGCAATATACCTTCTGAAAGATGAAAGAAGGAGGTTCGACGTAAACAGAATTCTTTCAAAATTCGGTAAATTCTACAGGGGAACATCCAAAGTTTATCACGTACTTCACGTTTTCTCCGACTTTGTCGATATGAGAGAGTTGAAGAGGAAAATAAAGTACCCGTTAAAAGACTTGACCGTTGCAATTCACCCGGGCTGTCAGCTCTTGTGGCCTACGAGAGTAATGGACGTCAGAGAGGAGAATCCATTTTATCCTGAAAAACTAAAGAATCTCGTGGAAATTCTTGGAGCAAAAGCTCCCTACTACAGCAGACTCGACTACTGCTGTGGAGCTGGAACTTCTGTCGCGTACATAGATTACGAGAAGTCTTCATACTTCGTTCTGACGAAACTCGAATCGATGAAAGAAGAAATCGATCCGGATATTATCGTCACTCCATGCTCAACATGCCTAATACAGCTCGAAGAGATGCAAAAAAGGCTCAAAAAAGACGGGAAAATAAATTTCGAAATTCCGGTCGTTTACTATACCCAGCTTTTAGCAATCTGCATGGGGATTCCAGCTAACGAAGTCCTCAAGGAAGAAAGCATGAAGAAAATTCTTGAGGTGATCAGATGAAGATTATCGCTTTCGCATGCCAGTGGTGCGCATACAGGAGTGCCGACTTAGCCGGAACGTTGAAGTACGAGTACCCAAGCTCAATAACAATAATAAAGGTTCCCTGTTCCGGGAGGGTCGAAACAGAATTCATTCTTAAGGCTTTAGCCGAAGGGGCAGACGGGGTTTTCGTAGCTGGATGCCCGAAGAACGAGTGCCATTATAGAAAGGGTAACTTCGTGGCGGAACTGAAAACTTCCATCCTCTCAAACATTCTCCCGGAATTCGGTTTGGAGTCTTCGAGAATCGCTTTTCTTGAAGTTTCGAGCTCCGATGCGAAGAAGTTCGTTGAATTTGCAAGAAACTTCGATGAGAGAGTCAGAAGCTTGGGAAGGAATCCGATTAGGAGGTATTCCCATGAAAAAGATTAAATTAGCATTTTACTCAGCCTCAGGATGTTCCGGATGTATGCTTTCATTTTTCGATCTTGAGGAATTCTTCATCTCATCGGAAAGATTTTCAATCGTATGGGCGCCGATGTTTACGAATTCGAAGCTTGAAGATCTCGAAAAAATTGATAAGATAGATGTGACGTTTATCGAGGGAAGTATTAGGCTCAGCGAGCACGAAGAAATCGTGAAGATTTTGAGGGAAAAGAGCGAAAAAGTCGTAGCTCTTGGAACTTGCGCTGTTTTCGGAGGAGTTCCGGGCTTGTCCAACTTCTACTCAACTGAAGAGATTCTTTCAGAGGTATTTGGTCCTGATAAAGAAGTTCCAAAACCGAGACTTCTTCTTGACGGAAAGTACGAGCTTACACTTCCAGAGTTTAGGGACGAGATGAGAAGAGTGGAGGAGGTGATTGATGTCGATCACTTCGTCCCCGGATGCCCTCCAAGCGAAGATCAGCTACTGAAAATCATTGACTTCAATTTCGAAGAGAAGTGGATAGTCGAGAAATCTTCCGTGTGTAACGTTTGTCCAAGAAAGGTAGAAGAGATTAAAGTTTCCTCCGTGAAAAGGGCTTTTGAAAGAGATGACGGCAGATGCTTCCTTATCCAAGGTATTCTGTGTTTCGGCCCCTTAACTCCGGGAAATTGTGAAGCTACCTGTGTTAAAGTAAACGTCCCATGCAGAGGTTGTTACGGAGCTTTCCCAAACGTGAGAGACTTCGGTGCGAAAGTCGTCGATCTACTTTCGTCAATCGCTGAAAAAAACATTGCAGAAGAACTTTCGAGAAAATATCCGAACTTAGCCAGAGTTATCTACGCTTACACTCTCCCATCAGCGATCATAAACAAGAGGGTTAGAAAGAGGTGAGAGAGTGAAGAAGATCACGATCAATCCAGTAACGAGGATCGAGGGACACGCTAAGATTTCAGTTTTCGTCGATGATAGGAATAGAGTTGAAAACGTGTTTTTTCAGGCAACCGAATTTAGAGGTTACGAGAAGATCCTGCTCGGGCTTCCGATGGAGGAAGTACCGAGGATCGTTTCCACAATCTGCGGAATTTGTAGGGGTATTCACTTTGTAGCAGCTTTAAAAGCTGTTGATAGGGTCTTCAACGCCGAAGTTAGCGAGGCTGCGGAGAAAATTAGAGAGATGCTCATCTACTCCCACTTCATCGAAGATCACACCATAACTCTCTTCGCTCTCGGTTTGCCGGACTACATCTCACCAAAGGAGAGAGACGTGTTCGGAGTCGTTAAAAAGCTCGGAACAACGGCTAAAGATATAATAAGAAAGAGAAGCTACGCTCTGAAAATTATGGAGATACTCGGCGGAAAGAGCTTGCATCCGGTAGCAGCTATTCCCGGAGGGTGGTCTAAGAGGTTGTCGGAGGAAGAGAGAGAAAGGATAGAAAGGTACTCTAAAGAGCTTGTAGAGCTTGGGGAAATCTTAGTTAGCATCGTGGAAAAAGAGGCTGAAAAAATGGACAAACTTGAGTTAAATCTGAACTTCCTTGCAACGTCGAAAAAGGGAGAGTACAACCTTTACGACGGGGAAAGAGTAGTGATTGATCCCGACGGAAAGATCGTCGAAAAGTTCAGCGGAGAAGACTACGAAGAGTTCATAGGGGAAAAAAGTGTTGAGTGGAGTTACAGTAAACTCCCCTACCTGAAAAAGCTTGGATGGAAAGGTTTGCAAGAGGACAAAAGTTTCTACGTAACCGGCCCGCTTGCAAGACTCAACGTTTCGAAAATACCGACTTCACTGGCGAGAGAAAAAGCCGAAAGACTATTCGAATTCGGAAAACCGTGCAAGAACGTAATTTTCAACCACTGGGCGCGAGCTATAGAGGTTCTCCTCTGCGCTGAAAAGCTTGAAGAGCTCGCCGGAGACAAAACAGTAACGGGAAGTGTGAGGGGCGAGGTAAAAAAGATCGGTGGCGAGGGAGTAGGAGTTGTTGAGGCTCCACGAGGTTTGCTGATTCACCACTACAAAACCGACGGGAGGGGAGTGGTAAAATGGGTAAACCTCATAGTTGCCACAACCCAAAACACGCCAGCAATAAACATAGCACTGAAAAAAGCTGCAAGGAAGATTTCAAAAGGAAGGTTCAGCGAAAAAACTCTTGAAGCGTTTGAAAGAGTTGTTAGAGCTTTCGATCCGTGCATGTCCTGTGCAACCCATTCTGTTTCCGGAAAAATCCCAATAGAAGTAGAAATTTGGAGGGAAGGTAAATTAATCCGCAAGGTGAGAAATTGAAAAGGGTCGTTATAGGAATCGGCAATCCGAACGTTCCAAAAGATTCTGCCGGATGGATCGTCGCAGAGGAGGCTGCAAAAGTTTGCGGAGTTGACAAGGTGCTGCTTTCAACGACCTCCTTCGAAATACTGGATGTTCTTCTCGAATACGATTACGCGGTTATAGTTGATACCGTAGTTGGAGAAGATGATATCCTTGTTTTCGACCTTGAAGAGTTGGAAAACGCCGAGGTAACTCTTAAAACCACCCACTCCCTTGATTTGCTAACCACTTTAAAAATAGGATTAGAGTTGTTCGACGATATAGCTCAAGCAAAAATCGTTCTTATAGGAGTGAAAGATTTAAATGGAGAGATGGACGATGATTTCAAAAAGAGTCTAAGGGAAGCATCGAGAGTTGTAATTACACTCCTTTCAGCAAAAAATCTAAATCCTCGCCAATCGAACAGTCATTCGGCGATGATGAAAGGACCCCTCTGAAGAGTGATGATGGTCTTGAGTTCTGAGCCGGTAAAAGTGAGGTGGTAGCGTGAAGATAAACATGAAGCTTGTAATCGGACTCTCGCTGATAGTTTTTTCGATAGCCTTAGCTTTCGCTTTCAAAAGCAACATTTCTCCCTACCTAACGGTCTCCGAAGTTGTGAGGAAAGGTGAAGCCTACAACGTTCAGGTGAACGGAACGATCGTTCCAGACTCCACTCAGTACTTCCCGGAGAACAACACGAGAATATTCTTACTTACCGACGGAAAAGAGGTAATCAAAGTCATTTACACCGGAGCAGTGTCGAACTACCAAGAAGGGATTCCAGCAGTGGTAGTCGGAGACTACAAGGACGGGGTGTTTTATGCGAAAAAGCTTCTGCTGAAGTGTCCAAGCAAGTACCAAACGGAGTGATGCCATGGATCCGGGATACTTCTTCGCCTTACTTGGATTTTTAGCATCAGCCTACGCTTCCTACTCATTTTTTTCTGGTTCTTTTTCAAAGTCCAAGAGAAAAGCCCAAACAAGTTTGAAAAGAGGAGAGCAGCTAACGTATCTCTCCTTCATTTTCTTTTTAATCTCGTATTTAATTCTAACCTACTACTTCTTAATCCACGATTTCAGTTACTACTACGTTTACTCCTACTCCGACACCAAGCTCAGCATGGCCTATCTAATCAGCGCCGTCTGGGCTGGAAGGGAAGGGTCCCTCCTACTCTGGATTCTGTACCTCGCTCTACTGTCTGTTCTCGCTTTAAAGTTGGACAGGAAAGATAGGGTACTCGCTACTTCGCTCGGAATGATTCTCGCATTTACCTCAGCTTTAGCTCTTTTAATTTTAACAGCTTCAAACCCCTTCGTAAAGATGGACTTCACTCCTCCAGAAGGCTACGGATTAAATCCGCTTTTAAGAACTCCAGAAATGGCGTTACATCCGCCAACGATATTTTTGGGATACGCCGCTGGAATTTTTCCCTTCGCTTATGCCGCCTCATCACTCCTGCATGGCGAGGAGTGGAGAACCAGAGTGAGATTCTGGACTCTCTTAGCTTGGATTTTCCTTTCGGTAGGGATTCTCCTCGGCGGCTGGTGGGCTTACAAAACCCTCGGCTGGGGAGGGTACTGGGCTTGGGATCCGGTGGAGAACGCTTCCCTTCTGCCTTGGATAACAGCCACAGCTTTACTCCACGGGATAATGAGAAAGAAGTTTGAAGCGATAAACTATTACTTAGCCCTTGCCACAGCTGTGCTGGTTATATTAGCCACCTTCATAACGAGGAGCGGGATAATAGAGAGCGTTCACGCCTTTGGAGAGAATCCGGAAGGTCCAGTATATCTTTTCTACCTCGCAGCGTTGATAGTTGTCGGAGTGGCTGTAGAGAGGAAAGTTAAGTTAAAAATGGAAATTAACTTAGAGCCAAGAGAGCTAACGATTTTCCTCAAAATACTGATATTCCTTCTTTCACTCGTTACAATACTTCTTGGCACGTTGGCACCCACCCTATTTAACGTGGCGGTCGGGAGAGAGTACTACAACAAAATCGAGATTCCCCTTGGAGTCCTGCTTGTGATCGTTCTCGGAATATGCATAAGCCTCGACTGGATTTACAGAAAGGAGGTTTTTCTCAAAAGAATCAAGATCTCCTCAGCCATCGGGTTATTATCGTTTGCTGCAGCTTATGCGGCAACAAAACTGATCATAGCAAGCATTGGAGTGGGAATTTTCGTTTTCTCGCTTATCCCACATCTCCTGACCTTAAAACAGGGAATTAACGTAAAGAAGGTTGGCGGATACGTAACTCACATCGGTTTACTCCTCCTCTTCATCGGAGTCATGGGTTCATGGATTTACGAGGAACATTACCGGCTGAGACTCAACGTTAATGAGGAGACGAATATCAAGGATTGCAGTCTTCACCTCAAAAGCGTGAGGTTTTACGAGGACGAGGAAAAAAGCGTTGTCGAAGCAATTGTGGAGGTTTTCGAAGGTGGAAAGCATGCAGCAACACTCCAACCAAAACAGCTGTTTTACAAGCTTATGAGACAAGACAGAGTTGTTTCGGGGGTTGACATAGAAAGCAAACTTACAAAAGACTATTACATGGCGATAAGCGGATTTGGAAAAGACTACGTTTTCGTGGAGTTCTACATCGTTCCGCTTGTGAGCTTCGTTTGGATTGGAGCAACACTAATGATAATCGGAGGAGCAATTTCAGCAAGCAAAAGATCGTAAAATTAGGAAAGTTCTTCAAGAATTTTGTTTGCCTCTTCAGCCTTTTCCTTCAGAATCTCCAGAGCCTTCCTCATTACAGTTCTCACCGGAAGCTGTCCGATGCTTTCTACTGTGAAAAGAAAGTCGTTCGTTTCCTCTATCACTATCGCATTCGCTTCGCAAACCCTTACGCAATCTCTGCACATCGAGCATTCGAGAATATCTTCCACAACAACCTTTCCGTTATCGTTTTTCAGCACGTTTCTCGGGCAAGCTTCGACGCATTTCATGCACAAATTGCAGTCTTCAGTAACGTCTATTCTCGGGACTACTTTATAGTAGCATACCGATACCGGCTGGAATTTCGCATGCTCTTTGCCAGTCCCGAGCCTTGCGACCGCTTCAAGCATCAGCTGTTGTCCCTCATAAAGTTCGACGATCGGAATGTTGTCGTAAACTGGCTTAACTTCCGGGTCGTCGGGAATCAAATCGCCAGAATATACCGTTTTCGGACCTTCGACGTTTAGTCTTAGGGAAACCTGACAGTTCGGGCACCCTTCCCCTTCGCAAACGCACTTATCCTGAAAGTTGTACCTCTCAAGATCCGTTTTCAGCGGAATTAAACCGATTCTGTGAGCAATTATCTCATCGTACAAAAGCGACGTGTTCAGGTAGAAGTCCACGTAATCCACAGCCAACGTTGGAACTAAGCTTTTCATAGCTCTTCTCCAAGCGTTGGCAAAAACGTAGTCGGAGTCTTTTAAAATAAATTTGATTTTAAGCTCCTCTTCCGATAGAATTTCCACCTTCATTACACTCTCCTACCTCTCTTACCACCCGGAGGTCTCGTTCCGTCGTGCGGAATTGGCGTAACGTCTTCTATCCTCCCTATCTTCAACCCTGCTCTTGCCAAAGCTCTTATTGCTGCTTGAGCTCCGGGGCCAGGAGTCGTGTGTTTGTTTCCACCAGGAGCTCTGACTTTTATGTGAACTCCAACGATTCCTTTCTCCTTTGCAATCTCAGCAGCTCTCAAAGCCGCTTGCATAGCCGTGTACGGATTACCCTCATCTCTGTCAGCTTTAACTATCATTCCTCCACTAACTCTTGCTATAGTTTCACTGCCAGTTATGTCGGTTATCGTGATTATCGTGTTGTTGTAGGAAGAGAAAATGTGAGCTATACCCCAAATCTCCTTTTTCTTCTTTTCAGCCACGATTACTCACCTCTCTTGGCGAAGGGAGAATTAGGATAGTAATCTATCAGGCTTTCCTCATCTTTTTCGACTATGTAACTTGGCGAAGTCACCCTTCTCCCAGCTATTGCTATGTGTCCGTGAACTATCAACTGCCTCGCCTGTTTTATCGTATTAGCTAAGCCCATTCTGTAAACTATCGTCTGCAACCTTCTCTCAAGGAAATCTTCTACAGTCAAGTTTAGAATGTCATCCAGAGTTGCGTTCTCCGGCAAAACACCCATTCTGTTGAGCTTCTTTATGATCTGCTGAGCTTTCGCTTTAGCTATCTCCCCCTCTCTCCCCGGGAGGTTTACCTTAGCGAGAAGCTCTCTCGCAGCTCTTCTGTACTTTCTCAGTATAGCCTGAAATCTCCAAAGCTCCCTCTTGTTTCTCAAACCGTACTTAATTATGAGAGGTCTTTCCTTCTCAAGTCTAACCCTATCCCAAGGTTTTTTCGGGGTTAAGTACTTTTTCCTGTGCCTTTTAGGATCGCCCATATCACCACCTCACTTCTTCCTCCTCTGCACTCCAACAGTCTGTCCGGTTCTTCCAGTTGATCTCGTCCTCTGTCCTCTAACCTTGTATCCCCTCGCATGTCTGATTCCTCTGTAGGCTCTTATCTTTATCAACCTCTCGATGTCAAGTTTCTTAGCCAAGTCAACGTCCTTGCCAAGGAGGTGAAGATCTTTGCCGGTGTAGAGGTCTTTTCTTCTGTTGAGCATCCACGAAGGAAGCTCTTCAATGTTCTCTTCTATGAACTTCTTCAGCTTCTCAATTTCCTCATCGCTGAGGTTTCCAAGCTTTTCTCTTGCGTTTAACCCTAAGTGGTTAGTGATGGCTCTCGCCATTCTCAAACCTATACCCTTGATTCCCGTTAATGCGTGAACTAACGGTTTATTTCCGTCCAAATCCGTATCAGCGATTCTGACTATGTGCTTGAACTCCGCCATGGGATCACCTTCTGAGTGGAGAGGTGGGAAAGATAGATATTTAAACGTTGCTCTCAAAGTCTTGTGATTTGCGGGATAGACGTCGGGATTAAAGAAAGTTTCGTTGCTATCGTAAAAGGAAGGAAAGTGTTGTACCTCGGGAAACTAAAAGATCTACCGATCTGCGAAGCTTACGGAATCGACGCTCCTCTAAGCTACAAAGAACCCTTTAGGGATTGCGAAAAAGAGCTCCTCAAAATGGGAATTCCGGTAATTCCACTAAACACTCCTTTCATGAAGGTTTTACACAAAAAAGCTGTGGAAATCGTGGAAAAAATCGAAAGCGGAAGGGTCTTTGAAGTTTACCCTTACGCAACGAGGAAACTCCTTGGATTTGCTTACAGCAAAAAGAAAAAGGAGGGTAGAAAAAAGATAGAAAAGAAATTGAGAGAGTTCTTCGATTTTGAAAAAGAGCTGAGCGAACATGAGATAGATTCGTTAACAGCCGCTTTAACCGTGAAGTTATTCTTCGAAGGGAAAGCCAAAGAAGTTGGTAGGGAGTGTAAAATTTTAATTCCCTCAGTTTAACTTTGCGCACTCAAGTTCTATAACCTCAGCCTTCGGCTTTCTCCTCTTAAAAGCGTAATCCTTAGCTGCGACGATTAGTTCACAAAAAGGCTGACAAAATCCGTAAAGGCGGGAACATTTTTCCATCAAAGAACACTCCAAAACCATAACCGACTTGCTTTCCGTGTCAACGTCAACAATTCCTTCCCTCCTACGAAGCTTAACTTTCAGTCTAAGAGGGTTCATACACTTACCTCCTATCTATATCATTATCATGGTTGTAATTATGTACTTAAGATATTCTACTTTCCCATCCTATATATCTTTTTCGAACACCGAGATTCAATAATAAATCATTGATAATAATTAAGAATAAAGGGAGGCGAAATTTATATATTTAGAGGGGCTAAACTCCAAAGGATGGTTGCGATAAAATTCCTCGGAGGATGCAGGGAAGTAGGGAGATCGGCAATAATGGTAGACTCGATCATCTTAGACTACGGTCTTAAGCCATCAGATCCTCCCGAGTTTCCCCTTGATGGTATAGCTCCAAAGAGTTTGATCCTCTCTCACGGTCATCTCGATCACGTTGGAGTAGCTCCAAACTTAATGGACTACGACCCCCTCGTTTACATGACTCCGCCAACCAGCGACTTAAGCTCGATTTTACTTAAGGACTCTCTCAACATAATGGAGAACCCGCCGTATACAAAAAGGCAGCTCAGACAGTTCGAGAGCAACACGAGATTCGTCAGGTACGATGAGCCCTTCCACATCGACGGCTGGGAAATAACTCTGTTCAACGCCGGACACATTCCGGGAAGCGCAAGCATATACATGGAGAGGGACGTAAGCATCCTCTACACCGGAGATATAAGACTTGAGGATACAAGACTCCTTGAAGGAGCAGACACGAGCTATCCGGAAATAGACGTTCTGATAGTTGAAAGCACATATTTCGGTGTTGAACACCCAGATAGAAAGGAGCTTGAGAAAGCCTTCGTTGAAAGCGTGAAAGAAACTCTCGACAATGGAGGTTTCGCAATAATTCCCGCCTTTGCTGTTGGAAGAACGCAGGAAGTTGCTATGATCCTCGTAAAACACGGAATTATTCCATACGTAGACGGAATGGGCAACGAAGTTGCGAAAATTCTGGAAAGATATCCTGAGTACATAAAGAGCGCCAAAGAGTTGAGGAAGACGATGAAGAAAGTTATTCCGGTGGAGAAAGGAAAGAGGGAGGAGATACTAAAAGAACCAGCTGCCATAGTAACGACAGCAGGCATGCTCAACGGCGGACCGGCTTTGTTCTACATCTCAAAGCTCTACAACGACAGCAGATCCAAGATAATCCTCACAGGATACCAAGTTGAAGGGACGAACGGAGATAAGGCTTTGAAGAGAGGAGAGATAGACTTGGGAATGAAAACCGTGAAGCTGAAGATGAAAGTCGAACAGTACGACTTCTCAGCTCACGCCGATGATAGTCAGTTAAAAGAGCTCGTTAAGAGAATAGCCAACAGAGGGGTTGAAGTAGCCTTCGCCGTCCACGGAGAAGATCCAGAAAGCTTCGCAAACTGGATGAGGGAAGAGCTTGGAATCGAAAGCTACGCTCCGAAGAACGGAGACGTATTTGTGCTATGATCCTTGTAGCTTCAGACATCCACTCCAACAACCTCGTCTTTGCTAAAATCCTCGAAAGAGAAGAGTTTGAAGCTATTTTTGTTTGCGGTGACATAACCGACTTTAGAGGAGAGGATGTTCTCTCCTTCGAAAGGGTTGTTAGGGAGTACGAAGTTCCTTGCTTCGCTGTCCACGGAAATTGTGACGATAACTTAGCTATAAAGCTCCTTGAAAGCTCCGAAGTAATAACTTTTCTCCACGGAAGAAGCATCGAGTTTAACGGTTTTCTAATCCACGGAGTTGGAGGATCGAACAGAACTCCCTTTTACACCCCATCGGAGTATTCAGAGGAGTACATAGAGAGCGTGCTGAAAAG
>NZ_WANY01000082.1:0-2154 GCF_015521575.1 Ferroglobus sp. | reverse complement strand
TACACCTTTGCTTTTGCTGGAACAACACCGTCGAAGACGGAGGAACTAAGATCTGCGTGAGGGTGAGCGATGTTGATGGGGATGAGGAATACCTTGAAAGAGTTTTGGATACATTCGGCATTATAGAGAAATTCGAGCCGGAAATGATACTTCACTTCTTCGGACACGACACTCATAAATACGACTACGGTAGTTTGGGCTTGAGCGATGAGTTCTTTCCCAAACTTGCTAAGGAAGTTAAGAACTTGGCTGAGGAGGTTTGCGAAGGGAGATATGTCCTTATAGATGGTGGCGGAGCTAACAGGGATGTGGGGATGAAAATTTGGAGAAATATCGTCAAAATACTTTTGAGTTAATCGTCTATCCTTAAATCTTTGAGGTAAACTCCTTCCCCTTCCTCAACGTAGCCTACAATTTTACCGTCGTATTTCCTTTCCAGCTCCTTCGCATCCTCCTCGGGAAGGATAAGCATGTATCCCATACCCATGTTAAAAGTTCTATACATCTCTTTCGTGTCTATTTCTCCCAACCTCTGGAGGAACTCGAATATTTTTTGAGGTTTGAGGGGCTTGTCTATCACGAACTTCACGTCCTTCAGCCTTTTCAGATTTAACAGACCTCCGCCGGTTATGTTCGCTATTCCGTGCACCTCGAACTTTTCTATAATTTCGAGAGTTTCAACGTAAATTCTCGTCGGCTTGAGAAGTTCTTCTCCTATCGTTCTGTCCTCAAACTTGTCGAAGTAGCTTAAACCTGAAGATTCGATGAGTTTTCTTGCTAAAGTCAATCCGTTGCTGTGAATCCCGTTACTCGGGAAGGCGTAGATGACATCTCCCTCAACGATTTTTTCTCCGGTTATCAGCTTCCTTACTATCCCTATAGCCGTTCCGGAAAGGTCCCATCCTTTAACGAAATCCAATGTTGCGGTCTCTCCGCCTATCAAAGACATGTTTGCTATTTTGCAACCCTCGTTCAGTCCTATTCCTATCTCTTCCATTACTTTCTCATCCGGGCTATTGGTTGCTATGTAATCGACCATAGCTATCGGCTCAGCCCCTACAGCCATTAGATCGTTTGCGTTCATCGCTACGCAGTCAATTCCTATAGTCCTGAAATTCCTCATAGCCTCTGCAACTTTTATCTTCGTTCCAACCCCGTCGGTTGTTATCGCAAGTAAAAACCCTACATCGATGACGCTTGCAAAATGATTCGTCAAAACGACTTTTCCAAAACCTTCTCTCTTGAATTTTAACGCGGAAACGAGGCTTTTTACTGCTCTTTCTTCCTTTTTTATGTCAACTCCAGCCTCTGCATACGTTTTCATTCTCTCAACTCCGTTAGCTTTTCGTAAAGCTTGGGCAGGAACAGCCCGACATCCGTTACCACTCCAATGGCTTGGGCAGTTCCTCTATCCATGAGCTTCGTCACGGTAGCCGGATTTATGTCAACACATATCGTTTTTACTGTAGAGGGTAGGAGATTCCCTACGGCTATGCTGTGTAAAGTCGTTGCAAGCATTAGAACCATGTCTATGCCTCTCAGAGCTTCCTTCATAGCCTTCTTAGCTTTCATGACGTCGGTGATAACTTCCGGAAGAGGTCCATCGTCTCTGATCGATCCGGCTAAGATGAAGGGTACGTTGTTCTTAATGCACTCGTACATTATTCCATCCTTAACTATTCCAAGTTCGACAGCCCTTTTTATTCCTCCAACTGCTATTATCTTGCTTATCGTGTATAGGTGGTGTCTGTTCCCTCCCGGCACGGGTCTTCCCGTGTGAAGATCCATTCCGAGGGATGTGCCGAAGAGGGAAGCTTCAATGTCGTGGACTGCTAAAGCGTTTCCCGAGAGAAGCAGATCGACGTATCCGTCTCTTATCATCGCAGCAAGAGCCTCTCTCGCACCGGTATGGTTCACGGCCGGTCCAGCTACGACCGCAATCTTTCCACCCTTCTTTTTAAGCTCGATTATCTCCCTCGCTATTATTTCTATTATCTCCTCGGTCGGTCTTTCTGAAGAGACACTTCCGCCCATGAACTGGAACGGGGAGTACTTCCTCGGTCTCTCCGGGGGAACGACTTTGACTCCTTTCTCACCCACAACTATTTTGTCACCTTTCTTTACCTCGTCAATGGGAATGCAGATCGCTCTATC
>NZ_WANY01000081.1:0-3297 GCF_015521575.1 Ferroglobus sp. | reverse complement strand
CTCCAGCTGAGAGGAAAAAGAAACTTGAAGAGCTCGGAAAAGCTACGCTCATCGAAGGTGATCTGACTTCCAAAGAGTTCGTAGATACCCTCATAAGGGTTTACCAGCCCGATGTAATAATTCATCTTGCTGCACAGCCGTCAGCCCCCTACTCGCAGATAAGCTGGGAGAAGGCTGTATACACACAGTACAACAACAACGTTTCAACGCTAAATCTCCTCTGGGCTTTGAAGGAAAACAACTTACTTGAAACGCACTTCATTGCGGCAACAACAACCGGAGTGTACGGAGCTCCCGAGTATCCGATTCCCGAAGGCTTCTACGAAGTTGAATACAAAGGGGGTAAAGATGTTGTCCCCCATCCACACATGGCTGGAAGCTTTTACCACATGAGCAAGTGCAACGACATAAACAACATGTATTTGGCTCACAAGCAGTGGGGATTAAATATTTCAGATGTTAGAGTTGCTATAGTGACCGGCGCAACGACTGAAGAAGCAAAAGGTGAGCTTGCTACGAGATTCGACTTCGACTTCTACTTCGGCGTCGTCACTCACAGATTCTGCGCTCAGGCGTTAATAGGTTACCCCATAACAGTTTACGGGAAGGGGCAACAAGGCAAGCCGTTCGTAACTCTTGAGGACTGCGTCCAGTCGTTTGTAGAGCTTGCTAAGAAGAGTGGAGATGGATACAAAGTCTACAACCAGACGCTTGGAGCTGTGAAGATAGCGGATCTTGCGAGAATGATTCAGGAAGCGGCTATGGAGGAGATAGGACTCGAAGTGGAGATAAAACACGTTCCAAACCCGAGAGTTGAAAAAGAGGAACACGAGATGATCATAGAAAACGACAACTTTAAAGAGCTCATGAAAGGGAAGATCAGAGATCTCAAAGAGGCTATAAGGGATATTTTCGCGACACTCGAAAGTAGAAAGAAAGTGATAGAAGCCTATAAAGACAGATTTCTTCCGAAGCAGTTGCTTGATCAAAAATGATACTCGTAACAGGAGGAAACGGGTACATAGGAACAGCCTTATCCAAGTACCTAATTTCAGAAGGTTACGATTTTAGAATTTTCGACAACCTTTCGGGTTCGAATCCGCTAAACCTTCTTTACCTAAACGGAAAAGCTGAATTCGTGTGGGGTGACGTCAGAAATCAGGAAGAGCTCAAAAAAGCTTTCATCGATGTCGATGTAGTGATACACCTCGCGGCAAAACTACCGACGATTCCAGGACTTCTTGACAAGGTTGAAAATGAGGTTAGGGAAACTAATTACTTTGGAACGCTGAATGTCCTTGAGATGGCAAGGAAATTCGACGCAAGTGTAATCTTCGCCTCGACGTGCAACGTTTACGGTGTGGGGGAAAACTTAACAGAGAATTCCGAACCGAAGCCTTTGAATCCATACGCGCTCTCGAAACTTGAAGCAGAAAAGGTATGCTTGTATTATCACAACACCTACGGTCTCGATGTAAAAATACTAAGACTTGCATCGGTTCACGGCTACAGTTACGGCGTTCGATTTAACCTCGTCGTAAATTTCTTCACGCTAAGGGCTGTGCTCGGATATCCACTAACGGTTTTCGGAGATGGGAGCAACTGGAGACCTTTCATCCACGTCAGCGATGCTGCGGAAGCCTTCGTATTTTTCATGAAAAGAGGTAAATCAGGAGAAATATACAATGTGGGCAAAGAAAACTTCAGAATAAGGGATGTCGCAAGAATCGTAAAAGATGTCGTAAATTCGAAAACGCAAATACTCTTTGACGAAAGGCGGACTCCAGAATTCAGCTACAGCGTGAGTTTCGAAAAAATGAGGGCTGCAAAGTTTGAGCCCAAGGTGTCGTTAGAGGACGGTGTGAAGGAGTTAGCCGAGAAACTTCACAAGCTAAAGATTTACGGGAGGGTTAATTCGTGAAGGTAGGAATTACTGGTGCTGGAGGGTATGTGGGTGCTGGTTTGTCCGCTAAGCTCATGGAGAAAGGATATGAGGTTGTGATGCTCGACAACTTCTTCAACGCTCAGGTGAGAAGTGTTCATGGGCAAGAGATAATTTGGGTAGACATACTCGATAGAAACGATTTAGAAGATCACCTGAAAGATTGCGATATTGTTGTCCATCTTGCAGCAATTTCCGGAGTTGTCGACTGTGAGAAGTATCCGGACAAAGCTTACGAGGTTAACGTCATTGGCACAGCAAATACTGCTTGGATATGCAGAAAATACGGTATTGACATGATCTTTGCATCTTCGATGGCTGTGATTGGAGATCCAAAGCAGATTCCGATAAAATCGAACCATCCGAGAGAGCCACTTAACGTTTACGGCTTCACAAAAGCTGTCGGAGAAGAGATCGTAAGAACTTTTTCTAATAACTCGTTTAACGCACTTATTTTCGTGAAATCGAACCTTTACGGAGTTTATGAGCTTGACGGAGAGAAGATTAGTAAGAGAACGGTCATAAACATCTTTGTCGACAGAGCCAAGAAAGGTGAAAACCTGACAGTGCACAAACCGGGAACTCAGAGTAGAGACTTTATTCACATTCTTGATGTGATAGACGCTTACGTTCTTGCGATAGAACGAATGCCGGATGGTTTCAACATCGTAACCCTTGGAAGTGGAGAGAGCCTGTCTGTATTGGATATAGCAAATCTCGTCAAGAAGATTTCACCTAATCCCATAGATATTAAGCTTGTAGACAATCCAAGATCCCGGGAAACTCATGTTGAAAATTTCATAGTCGACACATCGGAGGCTGAGAAGCTGATAGGATTCAAAGCAAAAAGAAAAGTTGAAGATGAGATAAAATCGCTGTTGAAGGAGATTTAATGTCTCCCCATTTTAATTTTTAGAGATTGGCAGGATTGTGAGAAAAAGTATAATAGCTACAACAGTTAGTTTAAATATTGAAAAGGAGGAGAGAATAGTCGTAAACCCGAAAGTTATGGTTGGAAAGCCCGTTATCAAGGGAACGAGAATTCCAGTTGATGCCATTATCAGAAGATTGGCTGAAAGGAGGAGTATAAAAGAGATACTTCAAGTTTTCTAAACAAGCTTGTGCAGTAATTAAAGATTTCATCGCTTTCAGAGTATTTGAGGTAAATTATGTAGTTTGCGTCTAAGAACACTCTTATTCGAACTCTTCCTCAAATTCTTTCTCGTCTTCGTAAGCCACCGGATGAACTCCTCGATATCACTCTTTTCCATCACAATCTTTCCATCCCTCTCATCCACGAGCAAAATCTCGCCAGACCTGATTCCGAGCTTATTAATCATCGAAGCTAACAGAAT
>NZ_WANY01000080.1:0-3899 GCF_015521575.1 Ferroglobus sp. | reverse complement strand
GCAACGGGAACTTTCGACATCATTCATCCGGGGCACATAAGGTTCTTGGAAGAGGCGAAGAAGCTTGGAGACTACCTTGTCGTCATAGTTGCGAGGGAGAAGAATGTGAAGCATAAACCCAAGCCGATAATGCCTGAGGAGCAGAGAAGAAGGGTTGTCGAAGCTTTAAAGCCTGTCGACGAGGCGATTCTTGGGGATGAAGAGGACATTTTCAAGCCAATCGAAAAAATAAAGCCGGATGTAATAGCTCTCGGATACGATCAGCACTTCGATGAGGAATGGTTGAAAAAGGAGCTTGAAAAAAGGGGAATAAAGGCTGAAGTGGTCAGAATAAGGGAGAAGGAGAATTGCGAACTTTGTAGTTCTGCCAAAATAATAGAAAGAATAGTCAATCTCGCCCCTTTCCGGCTGAAAGACTTTCAAGAACGGAAATAGAAGCTTTAACGTTCATCATAAAATCTTCGAAGGCATTTATCACGGCACCGATTTTTTCAGTCTCAATAATTATCCTCAGGGTGTCATCGAAATCTGCTTTTGCCCATTCAACGTCGTCCGGCTTCAAAGCTTTGTAAATAATCTCGGCATCTTCAAGATCAAGCTTCAGCTCAAGCTTGAACAGCAAAGCCTGTCAACCTCCTTCAGAAACTCCTCTACTTTTTCCGAGCTTATGTTTGCTCCGGCAGCAACGCTGTGACCTCCTCCGCTACCACCGACTTTTTCAGCGGCTTTCCTCATAACCTCCCCCAAGTTAACCTTTTCGGCAAGCTTTTCATTTCCCCTCGCCGAGACCTTGACTTCCCCGTTCTTTTTCACGTTTATCGCTATAAATGGCTTGTCGGAAAAGATGTACCTTGAGAGGATTGAGGCTATAGGTCCGGTTGTCGGAGCGTCTTCCATGACAAGATACCTTATGCAGAAACCCTCTTTTACTTCGCTAATCCTCTTTGCGACCTCTTCCAAGAGTTCCTCCTGAAATTCCCTCCACAAGTTCAAAGCTTTCTCAAGGTAATTCTCGTCTCTCATGCAGATGGCAAAAGCTATCGAATTTGCCGACTTTCTTCCGCAAGCGTTCACGACTTCGCTTAACATTATCGCATTCTTTATCAGCTCGTTTTTTAAGTAAAACTTCTCTCCGAATACGTCCTCGAAAATTCCGGGATAGCAGTTCATCTTCAGCAGTCTTACGGCTATTCCGTTGGCGAGTCTGCTCTCCTCCTCTTTACTAAGCTCATCAAATTCCTTCTCTCCGTCAACGTTCACCTCTTCAAGAAACTTTCCGAGTTCCTCCTCATTACCGTAGAAGTTAAGAAAGGGCTCAGTTGAGTAAAGAAGAACGTCCTTCACTTTCCCGGATATCATCCTCAAACCTTCTCTCCTTTCCAGATATCCCCTCTCTAATCCCCTCTTAACGACCTCTAAATTTCCCCCTCTGAGCTTTTGTTTATCTCCGATTATCCCGATTAGAGCTAAGGCAGTTAGATCGTAGTTGTTTCCCAAGTATTCTGCGAAGAAGTAGGCTGTGGCACTGGCGGACATTTCGAAGGAGCCGTCTATACCAGCAAGGTGCGGATTTATGTGAGCAAGGTTTTCTTTCTCAATTCTTCCGACCGGAAAGTGGTGATCTACTATTATTACATCTTCTTCTACTTCTGAAATCGTTTCCGGATATCCGCTACCCATGTCGACGAAAATGGTGAGGTCTTCGCTTTCGAAGCTCTCGTTTAGACCTTTGAGGAAGGAAACGTGAACTTTCTTTCCCATCCTCATCAGAGCTATCGAGATTATGGCAGCTCCGGAAATTCCGTCTGCATCGTAGTGAGCGTAAATTCTAATGTGATCCTGCTTGTCGATCATAAGTTTGGCTTTTTCGAACTCGTGCTTGATCATCTCAAGCATGTTTCGCAATTTTCGCAATGGCAAAAATTTTTTTCTAAACACCGACGTAAGCTTTCCTTATCTCCTCCTCGCTTAGCTCATCCCTTCTACCCTCAGCGAATATCCTACCTTCGCTCATTAAATAGACGTAATCCGCTATTTCGAGGGAAGCGTAAACGTTTTGTTCGACGAGTAAAATCGTCAATCCCTCTTCTCTGAGCTTTTTTATAACGTCAAAAAGATCGTGAACAACCTTAGGAGCTAAACCCTGACTTGGTTCGTCCATCAAAATCAGCTCTGGAGATGACATCAAAGCTCTTGCAATCGTCAGCATCTGCTGCTCCCCTCCGCTCAAAGTTCCAGCTCTTTGCTTTCTTCTCTCTTTCAGAATTGGGAAGAGGTCGTAGACGAAGCTTAAGTTCTCTTCAAGCCTTTCTTCAGCTCTTTTGGTGTAAGCTCCGAGCCTTAAATTTTCTTCCACCGTCATTAGGGGAAAGAGGTGTCTTCCTTCGGGAACGTAGGCTATGCCCATCTCAACTTTCTCGTGGCGCTTTTTTAGAGTCACGTCCTCTCCTTTGAACGTAACTGTGCCCTTCCAAGGTTTGATTATTCCGAAAATCGTCTTCAGCGTCGTCGTCTTCCCGACTCCGTTCGCTCCTAAGATCGTTGTTATGCTACCCTTATCTATTTTTATGTTCACGCCCCATAGCACCTGCATCTCTCCGTAGCCGCTTTCGAGATCTCTTGCTTCGAGCATTCAAATCACCTTCTTTCCGAGGTAAACTTCTATAACCTTTGGATGGTTCAAAACCTCTTCCGGCTTACCCTCGACAAGGATCTTTCCCTGATGCATAACTATGACTCTTTCTGCGAACTTCACTATAGCTTGCATTAAATGTTCGACCATGGAAACTATCGCTATGTCCTCCTCTTGGTGTATTCTCTTGAGAAGCTCGATTATTCTGTCAACGTCAACCGGATTCATCCCCGCCATAACTTCGTCAAGAAGCAGAAGCTTGGGTTTCATGGCTAAAGCTCTTGCGAGTTCCATTAATCTTTTTTCCAATGGCGTTAAAAGCTTCGCCTCTTTATGTCTTAGCTTTTCTAATCCCACAAGCTTCAAGTACTCTTCAGCTCTCTCAAAAGCTTCCTCAACGCTCAGCTTTTCCCTCCCAAACATTGCTCCTATCGCTACGTTTTCAAGAACCGTCGCATTTCCGAAAGGACGGGGAATCTGGAAGGTCCTCGCTATTCCCAGCTTGGCTCTCTCGTAGGGGGGAAGATTCGTTATGTCCCTCCCCTCGAAAATAACTCTACCCTCATCCGGCAAATATATTCCGCTTATGAGGTTGTAGAGGGTGGTTTTTCCGCTTCCGTTTGGACCGACTATCCCTATTGCCTCTCCTTCTTCAATCTCAAACGTAACACCGTCTACAGCTTTAATCCCTCCAAAGCTCTTTCTGAGGTTTTCAGCTCTGAGTAGCATGAGCATCACCTCACGAACTCTTCCAACTTAGTACCTCTGACTTTCTTCTTTAAATACCCTACCAAACCTTCAGGAAAGAGGACGACTACGGCTATTAAAATAGGAGCGAGAATCAAGAGCTGAACTCCAGGGAATACAACGTTGAGGTAGTACTTTAGCAAGGCGTAGAAAGTACCTCCTACGAGCGGTCCGAGCAAAGTTCCCGCTCCGCCAAGCATAACTATGACTATCGCCTCGACAGTATACACTATATTGAAAACGTCTTCAGGGAAAACGTAGGTGAGCTTTAATGTCCACGCTAATGCTCCTATAACTCCAGCGAAGACGGCACTCGTTATGAAAGCGAGGATCTTGTATTTCGTTACGTTAATTCCCATCACCTTGGCGACATCCTCATCCTCCCTCATAGCTAAGAGTGCATAACCTATTCTGCTTCTCAAGTATATGGATGTGATTAAGGCTGAGATGAATGCGACGAAGAATAAAGCTACGTCGGAAACGTAAGTGGAGAGGAAGTTCGTTGTTTCGCTTCCAAAAG
>NZ_WANY01000079.1:0-2407 GCF_015521575.1 Ferroglobus sp. | reverse complement strand
TGTTTGTGAGGTGAGTCGCGTCCATTATGGAGAGAGGAAACCCCGTCGAAGGGTCGTTAAGAATCAAAACAGCCATAACCGTCGGCAAACCCTTCTCCGGATTTCTCGGATGGGAATTCACCCACTTTATTCCTGCCCGATCTCCAATCTGAGCCGGCATCGCTCTCAAATCTCCTTCCTCGAAATTTAGATAAATCTTCGGAGGCATTTGAACTTTATTTTCTCCGTGAAGTCTGAAAGCGGTCTCTACAGCAGCTATTGTTTCTTCCATCGTCAAAAGACTCTCAACGTCTCTTTTTGTGAGAATAAGAGTTTCCATAAAGCATTTTTGAGTCTAAAGTTTATAAATCCTACTCATTTTCAAGAATGTTTTCCGCAACTCTTACGAGTTTTGCCGCGAGATCGTAGAGAGAATCCACCTCACCTATGGCCTCTTCAATTTTTTTAAATCTAAGTGGTTGTAGTGATGCGCTACAGCGTTTCTCAATCCATTCGAATTTCTCTAAGTATCTTTTTCTTCGCATTAAGCCACCTCCGTCTTTTTTTTATTTTTTCATCGATACTTTCGAACTCGTTTTCCCTTATTCTGTGTTCCATGTCCTTCCAAACCTTTAGAATCCTGTAAAAATACATGTCAAGCTCTTCCTTAGCGTAAATTTTTACGTGATTTTTCACAACCTCAACTTTAACGTAAAGAGGAAGTTCCTCAAAAAATTTGATGTCGTACTTTCCTCCAAGCTCTCTCATTACCTCCTCAAAGATCTTTTCTCCTCCGACAATACATACATCGACGTCGCTTCTTGGTGTCTGTTCACCTTTGGCGTAGGAACCGTAGAGTAAAATTCCTATGCACTTATCAGCGAATTTTCTAAAATCTTTCTTAATCTCCTCAATCACATCCACGGAGAAAATTTTTTCGGAACTCTTTAAACTTTTTCTTCAATCCTTAAAACCGAATTTCCCTATAAGGGGGACGAATCTCACAGGACCCATGTTCCTCTTCTCTATCTTTCCGCCCTTCTTCTTTTCAATCAAATAAAGGTACTGGCTAAAGTTGCCGATGGGAATTACCATCTTCCCTCCTTCTTTGAGCTGCTCTATGAGAGGAGGAGGCACTTCTGGAGCTGTCGCTGTTACGTAGATTCTGTCGTAAGGAGCTTCGTCCTTATACCCCTCGCTTCCGTCCCCAACGATAACGATCACGTTATCGTACCCAAGCTCTTTAAGCGTTTTTTCAGCTCTTTTGGCGAGCTCGGGAATCCTCTCTATGGTGATAACTTTGCCATCCTTTCCTACAAGCTCGGCAACGATTGCTGCGTGATAGCCACTTCCGGTACCAATTTCAAGTACCTTCATTCCCTCTTTCAAATCAAGCAGCTCGCACATTATCGCAACCATGTGGGGGGCGCTTATCGTCTGGTCGTAGCCTATCGGCAAAGGATAGTCGTTGTAAGCCTCCCTTCTATATTCTGGCGGTACAAACACGTGGCGAGGAACTTTTAACATAGCCTCAGCTACCCTCTCGCTTATGTTCAACTCCTCCTTCAATTTTTCTACCATTCTCCTTCTCCTCTCAAAGTACTCGTCCATCCCAACACCTTTAAGTCTCGGAAAGTGTCTACGTTAAGGACTACTTTTTCGCTTGTAATAAAAATTTCCTCTTCCTGTTCGTCGAAAAAAGGATCAAATACGTTTATTCCGACTGGTCTTCCGTTTTCGTATCTAACGCTTAAAGCCGGAGAGGTTATTTTGAAGTACTCAGAGATTACATCGGAAACAAAGCCTTCTTTGAAGTAGTAAAGGTCGGAGTTTAACACAAGAATCGGCTCGAAAATCGAGTAATCCTCAATCACAAAAAACAGATCTTCCATGTATCCTTCTCCCGTACCTCTAACAACTTCGCAGCCCAGATTTTTCAGGTAACTTTCTGTTTTTTTCGTGAACTTAGAAGTCACAAAAATAGCCTCTAAGCCAACGATTTTCACTTCTCTCAAAGCAAAATCTATCAGCTTTTTTCCCCTAACCTCAATCATAGGCTTCTCAACGAAGTTCAATCTGCTTCCCTTTCCTCCGCACATCACAATTGCAAGCATACAATCACCAAGGCGAAGGTTAAACAATTTGCAGCCCCAAGCAAATCTCCGCTAATTCCCCCAAAGTGTTTTTTTGAGTACGATTCGATCGAGAATGTCACAATTAGGAAAACGAAAATCGCCAAGAGGTTGTTCCAGTTAAGGGAGACGAAGAGAAACAGAAAAGGGACTATCAACCCGGCATAATCTCTCCTTCTTACGTTCTCCTTGAAAACGCTCGCTATCCCTTCCCAAGCCGCATCGTTTCTCAAAAGCAGCAAAAGCATAGAAGCTTTCGCAAAACTTTGAGCTAAAATCAGCTGGATCAAATCAGC
>NZ_WANY01000078.1:0-5852 GCF_015521575.1 Ferroglobus sp. | reverse complement strand
TTGCTTTCTCCCAAACATCTATGAGGGGAATTTCAGTTTGACAAACCACCTCGCACTCTCCGCAGGTTGTGCATTTAAAAAAGTCTTGGAGTATCACATCATCCAAATCTTCTGGTTTTATCTCCCCTTTCAGCAGACTCCTTATTAGGTAGATTCTTCCTCTTGGTGATGCGCTCTCCCAGTTTTCGTGTTTGAACGCTGGACAAACCCTGCAGAAATTGCACTGAGCGCAGATGAAAGCCTCGTCCTCTACGAGCTTCTCGAACTTCATATCACCACCATGTTTGCTATCTTTGCTATGAAGCTCAGTGCGGAGGGAAAAACTTTTCCGGGGTTCAGCAAGTTGTACGGATCAACGAGTTTTTTCAATTCAAGAAGTTCGTCGTAATTTTCGAAGTATTTCTTGGCTTTATGAGCCAAATACATGCCTACGGAGTACGGGATAGCTTTGTACTTTCTTTCAGCGACTCTCATCACTTTTAGGGCTTTCCTCCAAGCCAAAGTGTAACCGAATTTCCTCTCGTCCTCGAAGAACATAGCCAAAACTGCCGCACCTCTTTTAGCGAAGAGCACTTCGTAGGGGATTTCTTCGTTCTCAAGCCAGTAAATGTAGTCTTCGGCAGTTGCGTAGGAGAGAAAAACCTCGCTAACTATTAGGCTCGGACCTTTTCTTTTAATTCTTAGGGGATAAAAAACCTTGCTCCAGAGTTTTTCTCCGAGTTCGTTTTCGTTCACGTTTGGATCCTCGTACTCGAATATGGCTGCACTGAATTCGGGAAGAGAGGGATCTTCTATCTCCTTTTTAAGCTCCATCGTTTTGTGACCGTAGAGGAGAATCGTGGTGAGTTTTGGCGGACGGGCTTTGACAGTCTTCATTATTATCCCAGCGTCGGTGTTGTGAGCGTATTTCCTATGCTCGACGTAATCCTTTAGCTTTACCCAAGCCTTGGTTATCAATCCGGTCGTTCCACAAAGACCGGAGTAGAAGAGGAGGTTGGATGTTTCTCTGAATCCCCTAAAGTCGAGAACTCTAATTTTCTCGACATTTTCCCATATCGCCCCGTACTTAAAACTCCCGATGCCGTATCCACCCTGAGAAATCCATCCTCCGACTGTTGAAGAAGGTGCGCTCGTCGGGTACACCTTGAGAGAAAATCCCTTCTTCTCAACCTCTTTTTTTACATCGAGCCAAACGGCTCCTGGCTGGGATATTAAAATCCCCTCATCCTCGTCCACTTCAAACTTGTTCATTTTCGAGAAATCTACGATTATTCCTCCTTTATACGGCACAGCTCCACCGTAACCGGAAGTTGCAGCCCCCCTCGGGACTATGGGCATCTTGTTCTCCTTAGCGTATTCGAGAATTTCAACGAGATCCTCTTCATTTCTTGGCTGAACAACCACATCAGCTTCCTTAATAAGCTTTTTAAAAATCCAGGGAGGTGATGTAATGTCGTGGGAATAAATGTGCAGCCTCACCGGATGGGTCGTGTAGGGGGCTTTGAACATATTCTCAGATTTAATGAGGAATATATAAAAAATTCGTTTCTTTCCTGTAATCGCACAAAGTTAAATAAATATCAAGTCAAAATCTTTCGATCTGTTAATGAAATCTGACAGCCCGATTACCTCGTCAACTTCGTCAATCAGCTCGTCTCTTGAGATGTTGAGCATTGCCATCGAAGCCGGACAAACGTAAATCTCAGCTCCGACATCTTTACAGTACTTTATCACCTCCTCAAGCTCCTCAATGTGCCCCTCTTTCAAGTTGGATATGTATCTTTCAGCGTAATGCTCGTCTCCTTCCACAACAATTTCTTCGCTTGGTTTTGCTCCTTTTTTCACGTATTTCAACGAAGCGTGGGTGAAGTAGAGTTTAGCCTTCCCGCCCATGAGAAGAGCTGAGAGAGCTATGGATAATCCATGGTGCACTCTGTCATAAAAGCCGGAATGAAAAATAATGGAAACGTTTTTCATGCTTTAACCCTTATTTTTTCAGCCCACTCCAAAAGAGGGACACCTTCGCTTCTGAACTCCGAGAACGTCTTTTCGAGATCTTTTATCTCTTCCTCGCTCAACCTTTCCGCAAGTATCGCAAGTCCGTCGCAGTTGGAAACGTGAACGAGCAAACCTCTGACTTTACTTGCCGCCTCTTTTGCTTCCTCGTCGGAAATGTCCTCTTTGGAGAGAAGTTCAGCTAATTCCTTAGCGGAACTTATTGCTGTGTCGTGCTCTTCCAAGAGCTTGTCAACGTACTCTCCGAGAAACTTCCTGAGAGTGGGGTAAAGCTTCTCCTCTTCAAACCTGAAGTGAGGTCCAAGGAGCTTGTTCAGCCTTTCAAGAACTTCTCTGGCTTTGTCTATCTCCTTTCTCTCTAAGGCTGACGCGAGCTCTATCAAGCTATCTCTCACAACCCTGTGGTCTTCCCTAAATTCCTCAATAACTTTCGCACACATGAAATAAATTTCATATGTAATTTCGTATTACCCTTTTCCCTAAATCTTTCAGAAGTTACGAAAAGTTTTATTGGTTTACCCGATAATATCTCCGTCATGAGAGTTTTAATCATAGCGATAATTCTGCTTTTGATCTTTCCGGCTAATGCTCTCCCAAAGTATTCGGAAGAGACCGGACTTGAATGCACAGCTTGCCATACAAATCCCAAAACGGGAGACTTGAACGAATTCGGCAAAGAGTTCAAAATGAAAAAGGAGTTTTCGTTCAGCATAAGCAGAGAGCTTGCCTTTATTGTCGGATCTCTCCATTTGTTTTCAGCCGTTTTCTGGGTGGGTGCTATAATCTTCGTTCACGTAATCCTAACTCCCGACATAGTCGTCGCTGGAGGGGCTCCTAAGAAAGAGTTGCTGCTCGGTTGGATAGGCATATTCTGCACGGGAATCAGCGGTTTTTTACTCACGTATTTCAAGTATTCCTCCGTAGAAGAGCTTTTGACTACTGAAAGCGGAAAAATCGTTCTCGTTAAAATTTTCATATACCTTTTCATGGTCTCAACGGCAGTTCTGCTCACCTTCAGCCTCAACAGGAAGTTCAAAGAAGCTCAGGTGAACCCGGCTTTGATTTCGAAGGTAAATCTGGCGAAACTCGAAAAATTTGACAGAATAGATGATAAGAGCAGAGTTCTTGTTAGCGTTTTCGGACTCGTTTACGACTTTTCAACGAGCAAGATGTGGAAAGATGGCGTTCATGCTGGAGTACATAAAGCCTGGAGGGACTTGACAGAGGAAATTAAGAAATCACCCCACGGCATTTCGGTTTTGGAAAGATTTAAACCGATAGGATATGTAGGCGAAGCTCTCAAAAACTTGGAAGAGGTAAAATCAGCCGTGAAAGTATTTAAATTGATGGCGTACATGAACCTGTTCCTTGGCGTTCTTGCGGTCTTTCTCGGGTCTTACGTAAGGTGGATGCTGTGACTGTTTGTTCACGAACGATGCATCTTGTTACACCCATTACAGACTTTTTCGGCAATTCCGATTCCTTTGCAGACTTGCGGATAACATTGACTGGACGACACTGTCAAGAATAACATTAAAAAATTAAAAAACCAGAATACAAACCATGCAACCCTCAATCCAGCAGTTAATCGAAGAAATAAAGTCTAAAAGAGTCTTTCGGAGGGACAGAAAGAGAGCGGGATTGGATTGTAAACATGAAACCTTTGGAGAGAGAAATGCAGTAGAGAGATTCTTTTCTTTACTAAAAGGAAGGACAAAGAGGTTCTGGAATAGATTTCCTTTCAGGAGTTCATTTGATTCCGTTCAGAGCTGGTTAGAGAGTTTCGTTGCCATTTATAATGTGGAGATGTTATTTTTGGCAGTCCATAATCTCGCAACCGAGCTTGCTTGAAGATGTCGAATACTCTCCTCCGATAGTCGAGAACAGGCTTGAAGAAGGTTACAGGATTACTGTTAGAGATAGAGAATGGAAGCTGATGGTCAATCCGGACAGAGAAGATGGGCTTTACAACGTCAGAAAAACTCGCTTGAACGAGAGAATCTGATTGGACGGGAGCCTGACGTGGAGAAGGAACTGAGAAAGCTGGCAGAAGCGCATCTGAAGAGGGGAACAGAAGAAGAGAGGCTGAAAAGCATAACGAAGATGTTGAAGGGGATATAGGGATGCAAAACTCAGGAGAAACTACTCGAAATCTTAGAAGAGACAGTATTCAGATTTTCAAAGTTCTCCAGCTTCTTTCAGAATTAGTTCTACAAGTTTTTTGCCCAGTCTGAAACCTCTTTTTACAAGTTTTTCAATTACTGGTCCTACTTCATTGTAATGGCCCTTTCTCTTCGCGAGAAGAATCAGTCCGACAGTTCCTATGACTTTCAATCGAAGAGATTGAGCTGTGTTTTTTGCTGCCTTGTCGTCAATAATTGCCAACCCTGCGTTCAATTCAATGGCCAGGGCTATTACCTCAGCTTCGCCTTTATGAAGCTTTTCTCTGAGCAAATCTACCAGAACTCTGTTTTTTACTCCTCTAACTTCAATCCACTCAGGGACGGGATCGCCGAACTCCTCTGCAACACCTTCTGGAATTATTACTCTATCAAAAAGGTGGCGAAGGATTTCAAACTCCCCAATGTTGGACAGGACAATCAAAGGACTTGTGTTTGAAACAACGATCATTATAGCTCCCCAATAACATCCATATCTTTTTGTAGCTCTTCCAGATCATAATTGAATGGTACATCCCTTTTCCTCAGCTCGTACAGAAATTCTCTGATACTCAAATCGGCTATCTCAGCAGCTTTTCCGAGGGAAACCGTCCCTTCACGATAGAGTTCTATGGCGACGAGAAGTTTTGTTTCGTCTTCCAAATTTTTCACTCCAAGGATTTTTGTTATATCTTTGGGGAAACATAACCCTACGTAAACTCCCTCGCCCATGGTCAGCACCGATTGAAAATTGTCCAATCAAACTAAAAACATTTCCCCCAGAATTATGTTCAAAGTTAAAACAATCTCCGGGCTTGCCGGGGTTGAGAACGAGTTTCCTCAACCGAGCTTGCTTGAAGATGTCGAATACTCTCCTCCGATAGTTGAAAACAAACTCGAAGAAGGCTTTAGAATTACGATTGGAGACAGGGAGTGGAAACTGATGGTCAATCCAGACAGAGGAGATAAACTTTACAACATCAGAAGAGAACCGCTTGAGCAGGAGAACTTAATTGGACAGGAGCCAGATATCGAAAGGGAGCTTAGAAAACTGGCTGAGATGCATTTAAGAAAGAGATATGGAAGAAGAAAGGTTAAGAGCTGGAATAGAAAAACTGAAGAGGTTGAGGATTTAACGAACCTTCTACTTCTTCATTAAAAACTTCTGTCGTCAGAGTGATTTAGATTAAACTTCCAGAAAATCTACCCTCCCAAAATCTTCATCAAAAGTTGCAATCTTCTTTATCCTGTAGTGTTTGCACGTCGCAGCTATCAAAGCATCTTAGACACTCTGAAAAATTATCGATGCCCACGTTCATTTTCAGGAATTAAGATGGTCAAATTTAAAATGATTTACTACTCCGATTCTGACAGTAGTCTTTTACCGGTTACTTCATTCAAAAAATACGTATTTTAAATCATTATTCTTTACAAACCCTTTCAGCTCGTTATCCAGGCTTGCAAACTTCATGTTGTTGCTTAAGGCAATTGAGTAAAGAATGCAATCAATAATGTCTTTATGACCCATCTCATAGATTTCAAAAGCTTTCAGAACGATTTCAGCGTTAATCTCAGCTTTAGCATAACATTCGAATATACTTATGATTCCAGTTTCGAAAGTATCGCGATCGAACTTGCCTTTCCTTTTGAGTGAATTGACAACCCAAAGACACTCCA
>NZ_WANY01000077.1:0-27113 GCF_015521575.1 Ferroglobus sp. | reverse complement strand
TTGATACGTAAAGAGCTGCAGCTTCAGCGACGCTGTTCAATCCAACGATTTCCGCTTTACTCTTCTTTACTTTCACGGAATTCAACTCCTCTTTTTTCAGGAAGATGAGCGGTTTCTTCAACTTTTCAGCGAATTCGATTAATCCTCTTTCATTCTTTTTCAACTCGGTCGTGGCGAAAGCAACAACGTCTTCAAAGCTTCCACCAACCTCCTCAACAGCGTTTTTCACAGCTTTGGATATTTCTTCAGCTTTAACACCTTTTCTACATCCTATTCCGATAAACAAACCCTCCTGAAATTCCATTGCCGTAGTTATGACGGCTTTCATTCCCATTTCCTCAAGCTTTTTGGCAACCTCGTTTCCTCCGTGATGACCGCCGAGGATTGGAATTGCGTAACTCATTGATTTGTCAACGATCACGACAGCCGGATCTTCCCACTTGCTTTTGAGGAGGGGGCAGATTTGCCTAATCACTATCCCGCTTGGCATCATCGCAACTACACAATCGTAGTCGATAATTTTCTCCCAGATTCCCTTTTCGTATAGGAAAAGATCGGCTTTCAAAAACTTGGCGATTTTCTCAATTTTATCCCTGTCTTTTTCGAATCCAACAACCGCTATGCGTATAGTACCGACCTCCCCTCTCTTTTTAAACTTCTGCCTATAATTATCACAGCGGTCTTCTTTATCCTCGCTTTCTTTACCTTTTCCGCAATATCTTTGAGCGTTCCGACTATAACCTTCTCATCTTTCCTTGAAGCTTTGTAAACAACGGCAGCCGGCTCATCGAAGCCTCTATGTTTGGAAACCTTTTTTACGATATCGTCGATTTTATTAACTCCAAGAAGAATGACGAGAGTCGAGTTCGTTTTTGCGAATTCCTCAATCTCGTCCTCTTTTAGAGTTTTTCCAGCTGGTCTCGTTATTACAACCGACGGAACGTCCGGAGATGTCAATTCCGATTTCAAAGTAGCTGCTGAAGCAAACACGCTGCTAACTCCCGGAACGACTTCAACCTCTATCCCTCTCTTTTCGAGCTCCCTTATCTGCTCGTTTATCGCTCCGTAAATGCTTGGATCTCCACTTTGAAGTCTCACGACCTTTCTTCCTTCTCTCACAGCTTTTTCAATCAAGTCAACTATTTCCTCAAGCTTCATTCCGTAGCTGTTGACTTTTTCCCCTTTAAACTCCTTAAGAAACTCCTCTTCAACAAGAGATCCGGGATAAATTATTAGATCTGCCTCCTTTAGAAGTTTATAGGCTTTTAAAGTTAAGAGCTCGGGGTCTCCCGGTCCGGCGCCTACAAAGTACACTTTCCCTTCCATGCCACCACCATCGTGAAGTATGAAGCTTTATCTTCGGGTTTGCAAATCCTCTCTCCTTCCATGAATATTTTTTCAGCCTGAACTACTTCGAAACCGTCTTTTTTGAAAGTTTCTGAAATTTTCCTCGGATTTTTCGCTTTTAAAACTACCTTGAATTTCACTTCTTCAAATTCGGGAGTTGTAATTAGGAGAGGAGCGTTGACGAAGAGTTTCAGTTTAGAGAAGACCGATGTGAAGCTTGGTACTCCGGGAATCAGTTCGATTTCAACGTTCTTGTTCTTCTCCGTAACCTTCTCAGCAATTTTTTGGAATGTTGAAAAGAAGGCGACATCTCCAAGAGCTGCGAAAGCCACGTCTTTTTCAACGCATTTTTCGGCAAGTTCTGAGGAGAGCTCTTCTATAACTTCTTCCGCTCTCCCCATGGGAATTTTCACGAGCTTTGGCTCCCTTATTTTTCTCACGATCTCGTAAGCAAGCTCACCCGGGACTATCACCTCCTCGACCTCCTTCAGAATCCTATAAGCCTTCAGAGTTAAAAGCTCGAAATCTCCCGGACCTAAACTTACCCCGTAAAGCATCCGACCACCAGAAAAACCGGATTTAGGTTTTTGAAAGCAGTCCCTCCGGCAAGATCGTAGCTCTTGGAAATATTTACGATCACTATCTCTTCGAAAGCCTTTTTCTTCTTCAAACATTCCAAAGCCTTAACAGCAACTTCAACCCTTGCGGCAGAAATAACAACTTTTTTCGCGTTGCAAACCTCTATCATTTCCTCAAGGCTCTTAGTCCCTCCTATGAAAGCTATATCGCATTCGTAACTTTCGAAGAACTCTTTTCCATCTATGTTGAGAACCTCAACCTTTCCGTTGCCTTTAAACTTTTCTCTGAGGTTTTCGCAAATGTTCTTGTCGATCTCCACAGCGTAAACTTTTCTCACGTAAGGATAGAAAAATTCTGTTACGGCTCCACTTCCTGCTCCTACATCTGCGAAAATTTCATCTCCTTTCGGTTTGAGCTTCGAAAAAGCTACCCCTATGACCTCATCCTTCGTAAACTTCATCTCAAAGTAATTTAACTATTCATCAAAAAAATTTTACTCAAGTAGGAGAATCGCAACATTCCTGTTGTCCCCAACTTTTATCCCGAACTGCTCAACAGTTAATCCGACAGAGGAAAGAGTTGGTCTGACATCTTCCTGCCTCTTGCAATCTGGATAGCTGCACTCGTAGCACAAATCGCACCCTCCGGGAAATAGGACGAAGGCGAGGGGATACCTGTTGAGTAAACTTCTTTCAAACTCCACGAGTTTCTCCTGAGCTTTCCTCTTATCTTCAAAGTAGTTGTTAAATCTGAGGAGAATAGCGTATCCCTTTCTGTAGCTCCTTATGAACTCTTCGTAGTCTTCGGGAACGTTAGGAGGGCAGGAAAAGCGCTTACCGTAGTAGCTGCATCCGAACATGCACTTCCATCTCGCCCTTCTATCGATTTTCACGTTTTTCGGATCGAATTCGATAACCTCAGCGTCGAATTCGCTGAAGTACTCTCTTAGCTCTTCGATCATGGTTTCAAATCTGGGAGGGGATTAAAAAACAACCCCCTTCATTTCCACTGGAGAAAGCTTATAAAAATGATAAACAAACGGTAACTCTTTAAGCTAAGATTAAAAGGTTTTAGACGTTCCATCTATGGAAAGAGGTCACAAAAAAGTTTATAAAGAGTTACCAATACTGTAAATCATGCTTTCGATCAATCCGACTGTTATATCGAGGGACAAACCTTACACAAGGGAAGAGCTCATGGAGGTTATTAGACTGGCAATCATAGCCGAACACGACGCTATAAACCTTTACGAGCAGATGGCAAGATTTATCGAGGATGAGGACATAAAAAAAGTTTTCCTCGATATTGCAAGGGAGGAAAAGACTCATGTGGGGGAATTTACTGCTTTGCTGCTAAAACTTGATGAGGAGCAAGTTGAAGAGTTAAAAAAAGGCTTTGAAGAGGTAAAGGAGATGACCGGAATAGAGACGAAACTTAACGATGGAGGGAACGACTACTTCGAAGTTTTGAAAAAAGCGTTTATGGATGGAGTAGAGAGGGGAAGAAGAATTATCAACATTCTGCCTAAAACGAAGGTTCATGCTCAGAGTTACAGAGTCGATCTGATAGAATCTGGAGAAGTCGTTAGCGTCTCGAAAAAGGAGTTCAGGGAGATACCTCTCATAACCCAGAGGTTTTCCATTGGCATAAGGGAGCTGAAAGACGGAAGCTTCGACCCGTCGGTAGCGACAAGAGCTGGAGAGTTGATAGCTAAAGCGGAGGATAAACAGATACTTTCCAGATTCGATGCCGGGAAGAAGATGGAGCTTGGAGACTGGGAAACGAGTGATGAGTGCATAGAGCAGTTGATGAAAGCAGCCGGAGAGGTTTCGAAAGTCACGTCGGGAAAGCTTGCGATGATAATAAGTCCAGAAAGATTTTCGAAGCTGCTGAAAGTTCACGATAAGAGCGGAAAAACCGTTATCGAAGTTCTTAAGGAAGTGTTTTCTGGAGGGATTGTCGTTTCTCCGGAAGTGGAGGAGAAAGTGATAGTTTTTGCGAACACTCCGAGTGTTTTGGATGTTGTGATTGGTCATGAGCTTGAATTGAACGAAATCGGACCTGAAAACGACTCTGTTGTTTTCATGGCGATGGAAGCCCTTGACCTAAGGTTAAAAGATCCGAAAGCTGTTATTGTCCTCGAAAAATCAAAATAAATTTTTAAATAAATAAAAATTTTTAATAATATAGTTCAAAATTTGTCTTTATATCTTCAATCAAAAACGTTTAATAATTGATAGGGATAGGGTTAATGAGATGGAAAGTGATTTACTCAAAGCGGAGATTAAAGGTGTTTACGCAGCCACTACCGTCTTCGGCATGTCGCCAGTTGTCGTTCTTTCGCTGGAAGATGGTAGAATGCTTCCGATTTATATAGGTATTCCAGAGGCAGTTGCGATTTTTTCAGCTTTAAAGAATCAGACTCCTCCTCGACCGATGACCCACGATTTGATAGTTGAGATCATCCAAAGATTAAAAGCGAGAGTGGCGAGAGTCGTTATTGACGACATAATCGAAAGCACGTACTACGCTACCATCTACTTGGAAGTGGACAACATAGAAGTTGAAGTTGACGCAAGACCGAGTGACAGTATTGCTATAGCTTTGCGAACGAAAGCTCCTATTTTCGTGCGAAAAGCGGTGATCGACGAAGTTGGAGGAATAGACAAGATTCCCGACGATTACGTTGACTTCGAAAGTTTCGTTTAAAAAGAACAAAGTTTAAGTTTGTTCAGCGAAACTCTCTTTGTGTACGGCGTTTACGATCTTCAGAATTTTCACCTGAAAATTAGGGACTTGGAGCTTGGAATTTTCGAAGAAAATGGCTTCAGAATTTACAGAAGGGGCGATCTGAAGAAAGTCGTAGTAGCTGAAAGCGGGAGGGTTGTTGTTAACCCTGTTGAGCCGGTTAATTTACCTAAGAACATAACGAGATTCCTCCTGATCGAATTCGATAAGCCGATGGTGGTGGAGCCGAAGAGTAGTGGGAAGATAAGCCTAACATTTCCGATCGAAATTGCCGTAATACTGGCTGGGAAGAAAAGCTTTGAGGTTTTGGACGTTTTTAGCTTCGTTGAACCCAAGTACACCCTTTACGGAGACCCGAGGAGCGGTGTTATTTGTCGTTACTGGCGAAGCGAGATTTTTGAGGAAGAAGAGGACTTCGTCAAAGGTAGACTTGAGGTTGAGATAAGTAATTCGAGCAGTGAGTGGGTGGAAGTTGAGAAACTCGTTTTCGACGTTTACGGGATGAAGATATACTACGGTGAAAGCGTTGTGGCGTTTGCTGAAGTTAGAATTCTCTCGGAAAAAGTTGCTGAGACTGAGTTTGTGGATAGAAGAATCGGAAAGAAGTCTTTAGAGCTTTACACTGCCAGAAAGATCCCGATGGTAGGGAAAAAATTTGTTATGGAGTGGGGATTCTGATGGATTTGCTCGGTTTGAAGGTCTACGGAGATGTGACGGTTGCCGATGTTCTGGTTGTAGTGGCTGTAATTCTCTTTGCAGTAATTCTTGCGAAAGTCGTAACCCTAAACCTAAGGAGAGCTCTTGCTGACAAAATAAAGAGGGATCAGCTTGAGCTTCTCACGAAAATAGTTTACTGGAGCATAGTCGTTATAGCTTTGATTTCCGTCGCACCCATTCTCGGGTTGAACCTCTCCGGGCTTCTGGTGGCTGGAGGGATTGCCGGTATAGTCATAGGTTTTGCAAGTCAGAGCGTGGTTTCGAATCTCGTCTCTGGGCTTTTTTTGATGATAGAAAAGCCAGTAAGGCTTGGAGATCAGGTGGAAATCGAGGGAATTTCAGGTTTTATCGAGGACATAAGAATTATGTCAACGATCGTTCGAACCTACGAGGGGTTGTACGTTAGAATTCCCAACGAGAGGGTTTTTACCTCGAACATTGTCAATTACACGGGCAACGTTGCGAGGAGGTTCGAATACAGGATAGGGATAAAGTACAACGATGATGTCGATAAAGCTATGGAAATTATAAGGGAGGTCGTGGAAAAGCACCCCTTCGTTTTGAAACATCCGAAACCGGATGTTTTCGTTGAGGATCTTGGAGATAATGCGGTAATTCTTTCGGTGAGAATGTGGGCGCCAGCTACAGAGTGGTTCGGCGTGAGGATGAAACTTCTCAGAGATATAAAAAAGAAGCTTGAGGAGAACGGTATAGAGATACCGTTCCCGCAGAGAGTTGTTTGGTTCGCCAACGAGCTTGAGCTGAAGAAGTAAAATTTTTTATTTTCATTTGTTTTTATGAACTTTCATGAGGGAAAAATTGGCTTTGGCAACATTCTTCATAACGATAGTGGCTGTTGCTGCTGGAGTGGTTTACTATTTTGGTGCAGTTTTCCTCTTAAGGTTGATTCTCGGTATAGGTTTCCTCGGACTCACGCTCCTCTTTGCTCTCGTTTTCGCTTTAACTGCTTACGCAAAGTCTAAACATGTCGTTTGGAGCTTTTTCGGTTTCTTGGCTTCAGCTTACGCTCTCTATCAAACATACACGTGGCAGAATCCGATGCACGTTCTCTGGGTGATCGTGGCTTTTGGACTGGCTTTCATAGCTTTTCTGTGGTGGATTTCCGAGCCGAGTTTAAGTTTGGTCGAGAGGCTAAGGAGTGCGGAGTCTTTGTACAGAGCCGGAAATTATAGGGCTGCTGCAATAAAATGGGAAAAGAAGGGATTGTACGAAAAGGCTGCGGAAGCTTACATAAAAGCCGAATTGCTCGAAAGCGCGGCGTGGTGTTACGAAAAAGCCGAGAAGTTCGAGAAAGCAGCACAGCTATACGAAGCTCTTGCAGAAAAAAAGGAGGACAGTTACTTCTGGAAGGAAGCCTCCGAGTTTTACAAAAAGGCGGGAAATTACGAAAAGTCAGCCGAGTGCTTGGCGAAGTATGCTGAAGAAGAACCGTGGTTCTGGGAGGATGTGGCTGAGCTTTATGAAAAAGCTGGAAATAAGGAGAAAGCAGAGTACGCTTTGAGGAAAGCTCTCGAATACTACAAGAAGGAGGCTGAAGAGGAGGGAGTTTTCTGGGAGGATGTGGCGAAAATCTACGAAAAACTTGGGGAGAAGGAGCTTGCTGTAGGGGCTTGGACCAAGTTTGCTAAGTACTGTGAGGCTGAAGCTGAAAAAGATCCGGCTTGGTATAAGCACGCTGCCGAGGCTTACGAAAAAATAGGTGCTGAGAAGAAAGCTGAGGAGATGAAAAAGAAATACGAGGAGTTCAAAGAGTCGAAGAAGAAGGGTTAGCGTAGGTTTCAAATACTACTTCTAAAATTTTTCTACCATGGGCAGAGCTTGGAAGTTCGGAGACAACGTTGATACGGACGTAATCATTCAGGGGAAGTATTTGGTTATAAATGATCCAAAAGAGCTGGCTAAGCACGTTTTTGAAAACGTAAGACCTGAGTTTGCCAAAGAAGTGAAAAAGGGAGACTTTGTGGTGGCGGGCGAAAATTTTGGGTGCGGTAGTAGCAGAGAGCACGCACCTCTCGCTTTAAAGGCTACTGGAATTGAGGCGGTTCTTGCTAAGAGTTTTGCGAGAATATTTTTCAGAAATTCCGTGAACATTGGGCTGAGAGTTATAGAGTGCGATACGAGCAAGATAGACGACGGAGACGAGCTGGAAATTGATTACGATAAGGGGGTTATAATCAACAAAACTAAGGGAATCGAACTTCCCTTCAAAAAACCACCGGAGTTCGTTGAAGAGATAATGAGGAGGGGTGGACTCGTAAACTTTGCAAGAGCTATTTTGAGGGGAGAGATATGAGGATAGCCGTAATTCCCGGGGATGGAATAGGAAAGGAAGTCGTTGAGGCGGCGATGCTAATCCTCGAAAATCTCAATTTGCCTTTCCAATACGTCTGGCTTGAAGCTGGAGACGAGGCGGAGAAAAAGTACGGAAAGGCTTTGCCGGACGAAACTCTGGAGGAAGTTAAAAAATGTAAAGCAGTCCTCTTTGGAGCTGCCGGGGAGACAGCTGCTGACGTTATAGTGAAGCTCAGGCAGGAACTTGAAACCTACGCCAATGTAAGACCGGCTAAGAGCTTTAGGGGAGTTAAGTCGATTCACAGCAACGTGGATATGGTCATAGTGAGGGAAAATACGGAGTGCCTCTACAAGGGAATAGAGTTTGAGGTTGATGGTGTTGCTGAGGCTGTTAGGATAATAAGCAGAAAGGCAAGCGAAAGAATCGTCAGATTCGCTTTTGAGCTTGCGAAGAGGGAAGGAAGGAAGAGGGTCACCGCTTTGCATAAAGCCAACGTTATGAGAAAAACGTGCGGATTGTTCAAGAGAGTTTTCTACGAAGTGGCTAAGGAGTATGGAGAGATCGAGGCTAACGACTACTACATCGATGCAGCTTGTATGTACATCGCTATGGATCCGTGGAGGTTCGATGTGATAGTGACCACGAACATGTTCGGAGACATCGTTTCGGATTTAGCAGCGGGAATAGTCGGAGGCTTGGGTTTAGCTCCTTCAGCCAATATCGGAGACGAATATGCTATATTTGAGCCGGTTCACGGGGCAGCCTTCGACATAGCTGGGAAGGGAATTGCAAATCCGACGGCGATGATTTTAACCGCTTCGATGATGCTTCGTCATTTAGGCTTCGAAGAGGAGGCTAAAAAAGTAGAAAGAGCGGTCGAGAAAGTCTTAGCTGAAGGTAAAACAACTCCGGACCTCGGAGGTAATCTAAAAACGATGGAAATGGCTGAAGAAATTTTAAAAGCTATTGAGTGAACAACTCTCTCTTTATCCTATCCATAGCCTCGACGATTTTTCTGTCCAGCTCTTGCGCGTCTTTTAATATTTCTCTGAGCTTGAACTCGTCTATTTCCTTAAAATCTGGGTGGGAGGAAATGAAATCAGAGAGATTCACTACTGTGCTCCTCAAATCTCCGAAGCAGTCGTTCAGCAGTCCGAGAATGAGCATTAACCTCGATTTTCTGTCGAGCATCATCTGAGTCCCACCAGCTCTTCAAGCGCTTTCTTGGGATCGCTCGCTTTTACGACTCCACTTGCGAGCAAAACACCGTCAGCCCCGAGGTCTATGGCTGCTACAACATCCTCGTATTTGGTTATTCCCGCTCCGCACAGAACCTTCACTTCTTCGTTAACATTTTTGGCAGCTCTTACGGAGTTTTCCACTACTTCCGGCTCCGCTTTACTCACCGGAATACCGCTTCCGATTAGTTCTGGCGGCTCTACAGCCACGAAGTCTGGAGATAAAGCCGCTGCAGCGGCGGTTGTAGAAACGTTGTTCGTGCAAACGACTGAAATTAGGTCGAGCTCCTTGAATTTGGTGACGAGAAAGTCTATGTCCGCGAGCTTCAACCTTCTCTCACTGTGGTTTATCAGACTACCCTTCGCTCCCTTCTCTTTAATCATCTCCGCGGTAATTCTTCCCGTGTGGCTTCCGAACTCAACCGCATCGACGTGCTGAGCGTAGACGTCTATTCCAACGCTCTTTACGATCTCGACAAGGTCTAAGAAGTTTGGAGCTACCCCAAAGTAAAAGTCGGATTTTTCAGCCACTTTTTCAACAGCCTTCGCCAACTCCAACGCGTTTTTTCCCGCTCCTTCCTTATACGCTTTAAAATTTATTATTACAACTTTTTTCTCCATTCTACCACCTCAAAAGTCAGTCATAATTCTAAATTGGTCAGTATCCGGTTTCATGTAGTTCAGAAATCTTCTTGCCGCTCCTTCGATGTCCTTGGCTTTTGTTATCGCCCTTCCGACAACTATTATGTCCGCTCCGTAGCTGATAACTTCCTCGATGTTTTCCGGTCTTATTCCTCCAGCAACGGCAACAAGAACGTTGTACTTCTCCTTTATTTTTTTCGCAAGCATCCACGGTGGTTTTTCGCTCTCGGAGTCTATCGCTCTATGCAGCTCCACGACGTTTGGAAAAACTCCAGCTTCCTTAATTTTTTCGAGTCTTTTAAGAGGATCTTCGACGTTCAGCATATCCACAACGCTGTAAATTCCCGTTTTGTCCGCCTCTTTAATAGCCTTTACGATCGTGCTTATCGGAGCAAGTCCGGAAATAACAACGGCATTTGCCGTCGCATCTGCCGCCATCCTCGCTTCAAGGTTTCCCGTGTCAAGAGTCTTCAAGTCGAGGACGAAGAAGGCGTTCGGCTTAATTTCCCTAAGCTCCAAGATAACCTCGGCTCCGTACCTCTTAGCTAAAGGAGTGCCGACCTCGTAAATTATGTGGTCGCTTTCTGGTATTTGGGCGAGTACTTTCTTAACTTCACCGAGATCCGGAATATCGATGGCTATTTGCAAGTAAGGAGGATCCCAGAGCTTCGTCATTTTTCTTCCCACGAGGGGGTGGCTGCTTCTGTCCTTTTCATACAGAACCGTGTCGACATCCGGAAAGCTCTGCATTGCTCTCTTCAGAGCGAGTTTCGTTGCGGAGTAATTGTAGTAGAATATTTTATGCTTGTTTTCCGCTTTTGGATGTATGAAAACGCTCACGACGACAAGGTAGTCTTCAGCCCTCTCCTTCGGAATTATTCCCTCCTCGACGGCATCGGCTATAGCTTTAGCAACTGCCATCTGAGCCGGGCCAAATATCAGCTCAGCTTGCTTCATATCTTTTATCGTCACCTTGGGAATTATTACAGCTGGGGGTTTTGTTATCAAGTTAGGTCGTATCACAGCCAAAAGAGGAGTGTGTCCAGCGGAAAGCTGCGACAAAGCGTTAGCAAAAGCCTGAGCAACTGGACTGTCTTTGGTTCCTATCATCAGATCGATGTGAGCAACTTCGTTTCCAACTCCTATCAAAGCCTCACCTATTCTCATTTCCATGCTATCACCTTAAAACTCAAGAACTTCTTCGTAGAACCTTCTGATCATCTTGTGATCGTGCAGAAGCTCTTTTTCCTTGAGTATCTCCCTTTCAAGCTTTTTGAGGGTTGCGTGGATGGCGTATTCCACACCCCAACCTTCTCCGGAAGCGAAGAACGTTCCTCTTTCGCTCGTAAGCTTCATTCTTACGTGAATTAACGGTAAAGCCCTGAAAACGTCCTTATGCCTTTTTATGTAAACGAACATGTAGCTTTCTCCAAGGAACTCTCCGAACTTTCTCATGAAGTTGTCGAGATCCTTGTTTATCGCTTCCTTATCAAATTCGTCGAGCGTTATGTCCCTCGTGACGAGTTCGACTTTCAATTGGGAAGGAGCAGCCTCCTTTATTAAACTTTCGAGTATGTCCTTTTTCGTCACGATCCCTTCTGGAGTGTTGTCCTTGGAAACTATCACAACGCTCGAAACCTTATGTTCGAGCATCTGATCCACAACGTCAGCTAAATTGTCCATCCTTTCAGCAGTCACCGGAGGATAACTCATTATGCTTTCGACCATTATTGAAAGAGTTTTGTCCTTTTCTCCCTTCTCCTCCCCGAGCCTTGCTCTTCTCCTTGGAGCGACGATTCTGTCAATTATATCTTTACCGGTTATAACTCCCACAACCCTGTGGTTATCATCCACAACGACAAGTCTGTCTATTCCGTTCGTCCTCATTAAAGCCAGTGCTTTCGCCGCACTTTCATGAGCCTTTATCGTAACGACGTTGGGATTCATGACGTCCCTCGCCTTTTTGTCCTTCAGCCTGTCTTTAAGAGCTTCGAGTAGGTCGTTTATGTATATCACTCCGTACTTTCCGTTTTCCCTTATAACGACAAAGGGAGTCGAGTCCTCTATGAACCTCCTTAGGACTTTTTCAAGAGTTAGATCGTTTATGTTGATTATTCCCGTTCTTATAGCAGCACTTTTAACCTTTGTTTCGTGGGGATTTACGAGGACACTTGTTCTCAGCAGGTCTTTCTCTCTAACAACCCCGTAAACTTTTCCGTTCTCCATCACGAGTATGGCTCCAGCCTTATCCTGATCGAGTTTGTCAAGAAGAGGGAAAACCTTTGAGATTGTATCTTCAGCGTTAACGATCTCGAAGTCGTATCTGATTAACTCTTTCAACCAATCTTCCACAACACCACCTCCCGGATAATCTCTATTTTTTGCAGCATAAAAAGATATGCTTTCATCCGATCGCTTCTCCCACCACCACCATCGCCACACCTCTGACTTCTTTCATTCTTTCCGGTAGCTCTTTGAGCTTGCAGAAAATTGTTCTACCTTTTTTTGTAGATCCGTTCTCGATTATAGCAGCTGGGCAATCTTCTGGCTTTCCAACTTTTGTTAGAATTTTTTTTATATTCTCCGCATAATCTCTTGCCATTAGCACGACGAAAGTTGAGTTTTTTAGCAACACGTCCACTTCTTCCTCTTTTATGTTCCCCGGAATAACGACTATGCTCTTGCTAACTCCGCTCCTTGTTAATGGGATTTCGTAGAAGGACGGAAGAGTTATCGAGCTTATTCCGGGAATAACTTCGTAGTCTATTCCGTTTTCCTTTAAAGCTTTAACTTCCTCGTATCCCCTTCCATAAACGAACGGATCTCCCCCCTTCAACCTCGCCACGATTTTCCCTTCTCTTGCGAGTCTGACCATCAGTTCGTTAATTTCCTCTTGCCTCCTATTACTACCTTTCCTCTTCCCCACGTTGATGAGTTCTTTTCCCATTTCCTTTAGTTTTTCCAAGATTTCTTCTCCGATTAAGGAGTCGTGCAAAACTACATCTGCCTCTATAAGAGCTCTGAGTGCTTTTATCGTCAGAAGTTCGAAGTTTCCCGGTCCAGCTCCTACGATGTACACTTTTCCGGACACCGCCGAAGATACTTTTTGGAGGTTAAATAACTTTTCTTACAGCCTTTGCTATAGCCCTCGAAAGGGTTGGCGGTACTGCTTCGCCAACCAGCTCGTACTGCGTCTCAATGCCACCTTTAAAAACGTGGTCGTCTGGAAAACCCATTAATCTCGCTTGTTCTCTTACGGTAAGCAGCCTGTTCTCGAAGGGATGGACGAATCTCGAATTCCCCAAAACCGTCGGAGCAAGCCTGTAGGGGTGAAGCCTTATCCAATTTCCGAAGCTTTTCCCGCTACCTCTGAACCCGTACAAAGCTTCACCCCACCTAAGTCTTGAGATTTCCATCTCTTTTTTCTTAGACAGCTTTTTAGCAAAGTTGTTTGGAGCGTCATTCGGAATGTTGGAAATAGCTTCTATAACTTTGATCTTCTTCCCTTTTTCGGGCTTTATTTCCATGTTAGAAACGAAGACTCTCGTTCTTTTAGAAGGCGTAGAGAAATCCTCGGCTTTGAGAACGTTGAAGTAAACGTCGTAACCGGCTTTTTTAAATAGTTTGCTCAAAACGCCTTTCAGCTCAAGAATTCCGGGGACGTTTTCCATTATAAAGAAATCGGGCTTAGCTTCCTTCAAAATCCTGATGAACTCTAAGGTGAGCATACCTCTCTTATCTTTGAAAAGTCGATCTTCAGGTTTTTCAAACCTCCTCTCGTTTGCCTTCGTGAAAGCTTCGCAGGGTGGAGAGGCTATGATCATCTCGACTCCGTAATCTTTCAAAATCTTCCCGCTGAAATTCTTAACATCCACCTGAAAAACATCGGTATCGAAGTTCTCCTTGTAAGTGTTGACAGCGTGCTTGAAATTGTCGACAGCAACAACTACCTCGAACTTTTCTTCAACAAAACCTCTTGCAAATCCTCCAGCTCCGGCGAATATATCAGCTACTTTCATCGACTCTTTTAGAATAGAATTGCTCTGCTAAAAAGGTTTTAGTAAAGATGCCGACAGCTTCCGCGCTTCCCGCGCCCTCTCGGAGCGCAGTACAACGCGGAACGGGATCGGGCTTAACTTCCGGGTTCGGAATGAGACCGGGTGTTTCCCCGATCCCTATGGCCGTCGGCGTTTTTAGTTAAAAATGAGTCGTTATTTAAGCGTTTTGGTGCTGGACTTAGGTACGATTCCTAAATTATTTTTCATTATTAAATGTGTTTCTTGGATGCGTTGAGAGCGTCGGTGAATACCCTTAAGGAAGTGCGGTTTTATCGGACAACTATGGAATAAAGATCATCCAATGGTTACGAGCTGCGTAAGGTTCGACTACCATCGTAGAATCGTTGAAGTAAAAAATATATGCTGAAAAACCCAGCGAGAATCAATGCCGGTAGTCACCCTTTACTGGGATGAGCTTGAGGAATTAGTAGGAAAAAGCAGGGAGGAGATTTTGAAAAAGCTTCCCATGCTCGGTTGCGATGTTGAGAGGGTTGAGGAGGATCACGTTGATGTTGAATTCTTTCCGAATCGCCCAGACCTTTACAGCGTTGAAGGTGTTGCGAGAGCTTTAAAAGGTTTTATGGATATCGAGTTCGGTTATATCGACTACGAGGTTAAAAAGGGGAACTGGAAAATTTACGTGGACGAGAGCGTTTTGAGAGTAAGACCGAGGATAGTTGGGTGCGTTGTTAGGAACATAAGGATTGACGACAGAGTTTTGAGGTCTATGATTGAGGTGCAGGAAGACCTTCACTGGACGATAGGAAGGAACAGGAGAAAGATGGCTATAGGAATTCACGACCTCGACAAGATTAGCTTTCCTTTGAAGTACACGGCTGTTTCTGAGGAATTCTCCTTTGTTCCCCTTGATTTTGAGGAGGAGATGAGCGTCAAGGAAATTTTGGAGAGGCATCCTAAAGGGAAGGAGTACAGATTTATTTTGGAGAAAGCTGAAGCCTACCCGATGATAATAGATTCCAAAGGTAACGCAATTTCATTCCCTCCGATAATTAATGCAGAGCTAACGAGGGTGACCGAGAGAACGACCAACCTCTTCATAGACGTTACCGGCTTCGACGAGAACGTCGACAAGGCTCTGAAAATTTTGGCTGCAATGTTCGCTGATAGGGGAGGAAAACTTGAGAGCGTTGAAATAATTTATCCGAATAAGAGGGAAGAAACACCTGACATGTCTCCGAGGGTTTTGGAGGTTAAAAAGAGCGAAATATACTCTCTTCTTGGGTTTAAGCTGAGCGATGAGGAAATAAAGCTGGCTTTGGGAAGAATGAGGTACGGCTTCGAGATTGGGGAGAATATCGTCAAGGTGTTCATTCCGCCCTACAGAGCGGACATAATGCACGAATGGGATGTAATAGAGGATATAGCAATCGGCTACGGGTACGACAGAATTCAGCCCACCTATCCTCCAACTCCTGGAATTGGGAGAGAGCACGAGTGGTTCAAGCTGAGAGAGTTGATTAGGGAGATAATGATAGGTCTCGGCTTTACGGAGGTTATAACCTTTACCCTAACGAACGAGAAAGCGCAGTATGAGTTCATGAGGAGGAAGGCGGAACCTTGGAAGGATTTCGTTCCAGTTATGCATCCTTTAACTGAGGAGCACACGATAATCAGAACGGACATCCTTCCGAAGCTCCTTGAGGTTTTGGCGAACAACAAACACCATGCGATGCCCCAGAAGATATTCGAAGTTGGAGATGTCGTAGTAAATTTGAAGAACAGATTAAGGCTCGCTGCTTGCGTGACTCACTCTAAAGCGAACTTCTCGGAGATAAGGAGCTACGTTCAGGCTTTGATGAGGGAGCTCGACCTTGAGTGGGATGTTAAGGAAAGCGAGGACGAGGCTTTCATAAAAGGAAGGAGAGCGGACATAATAGTTAGAGGAAAGAAAATAGGGGTTTTCGGGGAAATTCATCCTGAGGTTTTGGAGAAATTCGATTTGTCGAATCCCGTTGCAGCTTTCGAGATTGATTTGAGTGAGATCTTCGATACCGGCTACATCATTTAGGGCAAAGGTTTTTACACTCAATTTTTCTGCTTTAATCGATGTTCGACATAACGAAAAAGCCCTTCATAGTGTTCTGGGAACTAACGAGAGCCTGTATGCTTGCTTGTAAGCATTGCAGGGCGAAAGCTCAGAAGAAAAGACACCCGGACGAGCTTACGACTGAAGAAGCTTACAAGGTCGTTGATCAGCTAAGGGAATTTGGCGAACCGTATCCTCTCCTCGTTATAACGGGCGGAGATCCGCTGATGAGGGACGACGTTTTTGACATCATTGAATACGCAAGCAAAAGCGGGATTAGGACGGCAATAGCTTTCAGTGGAACTAAACTTGCAACGAAGCAGAGATTGGAGAAGTTAAAAGAAGCCGGAGTTGCGAGGATTGCGATAAGCTTAGACGGTAGCACTTCGGAAATTCACGACTACTTTAGAGGAGTAACCGGAACTTTTGAAACAAGCTTGGAAATACTTGAAATGGCTAAGGAAATCGGAATTTCAAGACAGATAAACACAACCGTGACTACCTTCAACATGCTCGACTTGCCGAACATAATGAGAATAGGAATAGATTACGAGATAGCTTTGTGGGACGTCTTTTTCATCGTACCAACTGGAAGGGCTAAAGTTGAGTACATGCCCTCTTCGCAAGAATTCGAGGACGTTTTGAACTTCCTGTACGATGTTTCGAAGCTCACTCCTCTTAACGTTAAAAGCTCGGCAGCCACTCATCTAAGAAGAGTTGAGCAGATGAGGGATAGGGGAATTTACGATCTGCCCCACGGGGAGCTTTATTACAAGCTGAGGTCGAAGCTGGATGGATTCGAGGCTAAACCAAAGGAAATAGTTTCTGGAGCTTACGGAAGGAGCTTAGCAGACGGAATCAGAAGGATGATGGGTATAACCGATGGAAGAGGAATGTTCTTCATCAGCCACATAGGCGAAGTTTATCCGAGTGGATTTCTGCCAATTCAGGCTGGAAATGTAAGGGAAAAAAGTTTGAAAGAGATATACATGAACTCCAAGATATTTGTCGAATTAAAGAATCCCGACATGCTGAAAGGGAAATGCGGGATTTGCGAATACAGAAGAATCTGCGGTGGTAGCAGAGCGAGAGCTTACGCTATGACCGGCGACTACCTTGCTGAAGAGCCAAGGTGCATATACATTCCCAAGAAATCGAGGCAGTAAGCTTTATCAATTTTCCTTCGAAATTTTGAGTTGAAGATGTTCTACGAAATTGAAGAAATCAAAAGGAGGAGGAAGAAATTAGGGTTGACGCAAAAAAAGCTGGCTGAGCTTGTTGGAGTTAGCCAGCCTCTTATAGCAAGACTCGAAAGCGGAGACCTTGATCCAAAGCTCTCTCTCATAAAAAAGATATTCAAAGTTCTCGACGAGCTTGAAGGAAAAATGACAGCTAAGAAAATAATGAATCCGAACGTTATCTTCGCCTCTCCAAACGACACGGCAAAGAAAATTATAGAGATAATGTGGGAGAAAGGTATTTCCCAGATCCCGGTCATCGAGAGGGGGAAGGTTGTCGGAACCGTAACGGAATCGGCTATAATAAAAAGAATGATCGAAAAAGGAGCAGATTCTCTCGTTGAAATAAAGGTTAGGGAGATAATGGAAGATCCTCTTCCGGCAATACCTCCGGACGAGTCTCTTGAAAACATTTCCAAGATGCTTTTAAACAGCCCAGCTGTTTTGGTGGTTGAGAAAGATAAGATACTTGGGATAATTACGAAACACGATGTCATGAAGGTGATTAAGGGATGAATTTCAAGCACATCTTCTGGTTTGAAATGGCGGACTACGAAAAAATAGAGTATCTGAGGAAGTTTAGCGTAGCAGTTATAGGAAGCAGAATGCTCGCAGAAATTCTTTGGAGATGCGGAGTTGGTTGTATAAGGTACATAGGGGATGTCGTCACACCAATGGACGTTCGAATTGACCCCACTTACGACTATCTCGATGCAAACGACTATGACGTGATGCATCCAAATCCGGACAGCTGCGTGATAAGTTATCCCTACCCCCACGACTACAAAGAATTGAAAAGACAACTGAGGGGGATAGACGTCGTCGTCGCCCACAAATACGAGGATGTGGCAGCGAAAATTGCTGAAGAGCTTGGAGTCCCATTCATTCCTAAAATAATTACAACTTTTCTTCCAGACGGCGTTAGCTTTTTCGAAGTCAAGATGCCGCAGATTGAAGAAAATCCGATCTCTTACTCCATAACTTGCAGCATCCAAGCAGGGGAGATTATGAGGATATTTACCGGCTACGAATTGCCTGTTATTGCTCCGGAGGCTTACGTTGTTGACTTAAAATCAAAAAGTTATTTAAAAAAGGTGGAGCTTGAGAGGATATGATCATAAGAACACCCTCAAGGATTCACGTTACTCTGATAGACTTAAACGGTGAAATAGGCAGGATCGATGGGGGAGTGGGTTTCGCTCTTGAGGAACCTTACATAAAAATTAGAGCCGAAAAAGCGGAGGATGTAAAGATAGCGGGCGAATCTTTTAATAGGGACAGGTTTGAATACGTCGCAAAAATTTTCAAAGAGAGGTTTGGAAGGGGGATAAAAATCGAGGTCATTTCCGATTACAAGCCTCATGTTGGTTTGGGTAGCGGAACTCAGATAAGTCTGGCAGTGGGGAAAGCTTATTCCGAACTGTACGGATTGAACCTAAGCACGAGAGAAATAGCAAGAATAACCAAGAGGGGAGGGACTTCTGGAATAGGCGTTGCCGCTTTTGAGTTTGGCGGCTTTATAGTTGACGGAGGGCATTCGAAAAAAGTTAAGAACAGCTTTTTACCTTCCGCTTTCAGCAACGCCCCTCCAGCCCCTCTCATTTCGAGACTCGATTTTCCCGATTGGGAAATTTGCTTGATAATTCCGGAAAAGAAAGGATTTTTTGGGAAGAAAGAAGTCGATTTGTTTGAGAAAAACACTCCGGTAAAAATTGAAGAGGTTAGGGAACTTTGCCACATAATACTGATGAAGCTCCTTCCGGCTGTGGCAGAGAAAGATCTTGAGGAGTTTTCTTCAGCGATTTCGAGAATCCAGGAAATCGGATTTAAAAAAGCTGAGGTAAATCAGTACGGAGAGGAGTTCAGAAAGCTAATGAAGAAGTTACAAGAGCTTGGGGCTTGCGGGATGAGCTCCACTGGACCGACACTATATCTTGTATCAGAAAAAATAAATATCGATGAAGTTAAAGAGATCGTAAACGGTTACGATGTGGAGTTAATTTTAACAAAGGGGAGAAACAGGGGGGCTGAAGTTGAAGTATAACCTCTGGTGCGGAGAATATGACGGAAAGCTGAAACTGTCAAAGGACTTTGCGAAATCCTTTGCGAAAGCGAAAAATCCCAGTCCAGTTCCGGAAGAAGCTTTTGAAGAGGCTAAAGAAAAAGTCAAAAATTATTACGAAGTCCTCAGAAGGGTTGCGATAGAGGTTACGGAAAGAAAAGTTGAGAGGGAGTTAAGAAGGGAGGATAGATACGTCATAATGCTCGTTAAAGCTTTGGATGAGCTTAACGAAGCTATAAATCTGCTCGAAGAGAAGTATAGGGATCTCGTGGAAGTTAAGACGTCGGAAATTTCTGAGGAATTTGAAGAGAGAATTAGGGGTTTAAAAGAGCTGAGAAGAAGAATTGAGAAGGAAATCGATGAGGTCATGGGTAAAATAGCACCGAATCTAACCGAAATACTCGGAGCTAAGATCGCTGCGAGGCTTTTAGAGAGGGCGGGAAGCATGGAAAAGCTTGCAATTCTTCCGGCAAGCACGATACAGATTATTGGAGCCGAGAAATCCCTGTTCAAAGCTTTGACGAGAATTAGGAAGGGTAAGAAAGCTAAAATACCCAAGCACGGAATAATATTTCAGCATCCTTTCATAAGATCTCTCCCCAAGAGGAAAAGAGGAAAGATGGCGAGGTTTATGGCTGGAAAGCTTGCTATAGCTGCTAAACTCGATTACTTTAGCGGAGAGTTGAAGGAAGAACTCGCGGAGGAGGTTAGGAGGAAGTATGAAGAACTTGCAAGAGCTTGAGGAGGTTTTACCTAACACGTACTTCATTCAGGTTAACGGAAAGAGACTTTTAGCGACGAAGAGTAAGTATCCTCCCTTTTACGGGGAGAGAAAGTACGGAGAGTATAGAGAGTGGATTCCCACGAGGAGCAAGCTTTCTGCGGCGATAATAAAGGGGTTGAGACCGAAGATTAAAGAAGATACGAAAATCCTTTACCTTGGAGCAGCTTCAGGAACGACAGTGAGCCACCTTTCGGATATCGTTGAAGAGGGCGTTATTTACGCTGTTGAATACTCCGCAAAGCCCTTCGTGAAATTCCTTGAACTTGCCAAAGAGAGGAGAAATATCGTTCCCCTCCTTGAAGATGCGAGAAAGCCGGAGAATTACTCTGGAATAGTCGAAAAAGTCGATTTTATTTATCAAGATATAGCTCAGAGGGACCAAATAGACATTTTCGTTAAAAATGCAGAGTTCTTTTTGAAGAAGGGGGGAATTGGGATAATAATGGTTAAAGCGAGAAGTATAGATTCGACTCTCGAACCTGAAAAAATTTTCAAAAACGTTGAAAAGGAGTTAAAAAGGAAATTCGACCTGCTATCTAAAATCGACATCCAGAGTTATCACAAAGACCATGTCTGCTTTTACCTAAGGTGGAGGGGATGAGGCAACGCTTCGTTCTCGACACTACAGCAATAACCGATACTGGCATGAGGGAAAAGGAGGGTTTCGAAGACCTATGCCATTCGGCAAGCGAAATTCTGGATTTGATCGCTAAAGCGAGAATGAAGCTGGATATAAGCTGCTACATTCCCTATCCCTCTGTTTACACCGAGCTTATAAGTTTTCTGAAGAGGTACAACTGCTCCGAGGAGGTAATAATCAAGATCGACACGTGGCTGATCAAGAAAACGCCAAGCAGAATAGAGGTAATGATTCCGGCGGCAATTTTTTACGAATACGTTCTTACTATGAGACAGAAGATTAACAAGGGCAGGAGGATAGCTGAGGACTTTATCTGGGAAAGCTCGGCTGTGACGTCTAAGGTAAAACCAGAGGAGCTTAGAAAGGAGATAGGTGAACTCATTTCGAGATTCAGGGAGAAGTACAGGGCAGCGCTACGCCACGGAATTCTTGACTCTTCTCCGGATATAGATGTTCTCCTCTTGGCTAAAGAGCTTGACGCAGCGGTAGTCAGTAGTGATGAGGGAATAAAGAGGTGGGCTGAGCTGATGGGTTTGAGATTCGTGGAGGCGATAAAGTTTCCGAGAATGCTCAGGGAGTATTTAAGCATGTTGGAGGGAGAGAAATGAAGATAGAGAGACCGAGAGGGACGAGAGATTTCTTACCAGAAGAGATGGAGAAAAGAAGAGAGCTCGAAAAAATTTTCAGAGAAGTTGCTGAGCTTTTCGGCTATAGGGAGATTCAAACTCCGACTTTTGAACACTTAGAACTCTTCACGATAAAGTCTGGAGAGGAGATAATAAAGGAAATTTACGCTTTCAAAGATAAAGGTGGGAGGGACTTAGCGCTTCGTCCAGAGCTTACAGCCCCGGTTATGAGGATGTTCGTTAACGAGTGCTCTCATCTGCCAAAGCCTCTAAGGTTCTACTACTTCTCTAACTGCTTTAGATACGAGAGACCTCAGAAAGGAAGGTATAGAGAGTTCTGGCAGTTTGGGGCGGAGCTTATAGGAAGCAATTCCCCAGAAGCTGAGGCTGAAGTTATTTTGCTTTCTTACAGAATGCTTGAAAGGGCTGGGATTAACTTTGAACTCAGCATAGGAGATGTGAATCTGCTCAGATACGTTCTTAGGGACATCCCAGAAAAGGAGGCTGCTATGAGGCTTATAGACAAGGAGGAATTTGAAGCCCTGAAGAGGTTGCTTGCCAAGTACGATATGGTAGAGATTTACGAAACCATCCTCCAGTTCAGAGAAATAAAAAACGTCGAAGAAGCTGAAGAGGTTATCGACTACGATTTTAGCCATCTCAAAAAAATTTGCGAAATTCTCGATGAACTCGGGCTGAGATATTTCGTCGACTTCACAGTCGCGAGAGGTTTGGATTACTATACAGGCACGGTTTTTGAGTACTACGCGGAAGGCTTAGGAGCGCAAAAGCAGGTGTGCGGGGGAGGAAGTTACAGGCTCGCAAAATTATTTGGAGGAGAAGATGTTCCGGGAACTGGATTTGCGATAGGTTTCGACAGAGTTATGGAGCTTTTCGTCAAATCCCCGAAATACGAGCCGCCGGTGGTTGTTGTTTCGCTTGTCGAGTCTAAAGAGGCTTTCAAAATAGCTGAAAGGTTTAGAGAGAATGGAGTGAAGGTAGTAGTCGATGTTATGGGGAGAAGTCTGAAAAAGCAGATGAGCTTTGCAAACGACATTTCGGCTGAATACGCTGTAATCATTGGTAAAAAGGAACTTGAAAGCGGAGTTTTTTCAGTTAAGGACCTCGTTACCGGAAAGCAGAAGTCCGTGAGTTTTGAGGAGGCGGTAGAATTAATCAAAAGCAAAGGGAGGATCGACGAAGAGTAAACATCTTCCCACTCTCTTAGCTCTTTTGGCGCTCTCAAGGGTAGTCAACCTTGCGTATCTCGCCGCATCAACGATGTTTCTTCCGAGGGAGAGGTTAGCAAGTAAAGCTGAGCTGTAAACGCAACCAGTCCCGTGCACTTCCTTTTCTCCAACTTCGGCTTTTATTTCGTGAAATTCCCCATCGTAAATAACGTCAACTCCTCCTATGGCTTTTCCGGTGATTATTACCGAGCATCCGTGCTTCTCGGCAATTTTCTTCGCAGCTTTTTTAGCCTCTTCAACGCTTGAAATTCTCTCTCCGGAAAAGACTTCAGCTTCTCTAACGTTTGGAGTTACTGCATCAACGACATCGAAAAGACTCTCGTAAATTTTTGGTTCAGCAAATCTGTATCCGGTGGAGGAGACTAAGATGGGATCGAGAACCTTAAATCCTTTGAAGTCTTTTAAAAATTCTCTCAGAAGTTTCGCCTGCTTTTCAGACACCACAATCCCAACTTTTACCCCCTTTACATCGAAATCTTCGAAAATTGCTTTCAACTGCATTTCCAGATCTTCTGCTTCGACAACTTTCATCCCTTCTATTCTGCAGGAGTTCTGGTAGGTTATAGCTGTGACTGCACAAACTCCATGGAAACCGAAAAGTCTGAAAATTCTGGTGTCGAGGGTTACTCCAGCTGAATTTGACGTGTCTAAACCAGCGACGCTTACAAGAACCTCCAACTTACCACCCCGTTTTTCTTGAGAATGTACAACGAGAGGAGTATCATTAAGGCGTTTAAAACTATGCTGTCGTACCTAAAAGTTAAGATTCTGAATCTCTTCTTTGCTGGATATAAAAGCTGCACTCCGCTCTTGGTTAGAGAGTCGAGGAAAATGTGGGAAACCAATCCTATAAAAGCGAATATTACAATGCTTTTGTCAAGGAGGTAAACGAGGTAAATAGTTAGGAAGAGGAAGAGCAAAGAGTGTGTGAAGCCGCGATGTTTAATTCTTAGAAGAATGTCGATGTCGCTCAAAATTCCAAAGAGCCCGGTTGCAAAAAGGAAGTTCGCATCTTTTGTCAAAAAACTGGCTAACGCTACGGGAAATAATATGTGCGTTATTTTGAGCATTTTCAGTACTCCTTTTTCTCATGAATTAGGGAAATGAAGTCTTTTGGAGAAGAAACGCAGGATATTTCGTCTTTTGTTATGAACACTACCCCCTCAACTTCGCTTTTTACCCTTTTTTCGACGATGTACGCTGCGTTTGCTGAAACGACCTCCGAAACTCTACCGATGAGGCTGGCTCTTCTCTCTATCTCCCTCACCTGCTTAACTCCCGTAAGCACGTTTTCATCTTCAACAACGCTCAAAGCATCGAAGGGAGCGTACTTTACCGGGTAGATCTTTATCCCTATGCATTTCAGCTGATCAACTATTTCTGCCTCCTCTCCTTCGAACTCCTCTTCGGGCTCTTCCACATCTATTTCGAATTCGAAAACGTTTATTTCCTTTACGATATCCCCTCCAAGAAGCTCTTCAAGTTTGATAGCGTTATCGAGGGATACATCGATACCCTCCTCGTACTTCTTAGCCGCCCTTCTTGTTATTCCGATCCTTGACGCTATTTCTCCTATCGACAGCCCGAGTTCTTCTCTCCTTCTCTTGAACTTCTCGCTGTCGATCTTAACGTAATAACCTCCTGGAGCTGAGTATATTAAAGGATAAACGTTCTCGACTACGATGTCGTATAGGGTTGCGACGTTTATAACTGGAATGCCGTATCTCGTGTAAACAACACCCCTCTCAAGGTAATCCTGCTTAAACCTTTCTCCAACAACTATCGGGCTCGCTTTGAGGAACTTCGCTATTAACTTCATCTCCTTCACGGCTTCGGATTTTAGGGAGTCCACGTTGTAGAGAACTTTTATCAAGATTACAAAGTCGTCTTTCCTTGCGACTATGTCGAAACACCTGGGCTTAGTCTCGACTAAGTCCGTAACCGTGAAACCTGCTTTCTTCAGTATTTTTAACACTGCACGCATCACGAGTTCTTGCATCTTCAAAAAGAGTATGTCGAAGGGTGTATATAAATTGTTTTCTCTAAAGTGTGTAACCTACGCAAAGCTGCTCGAATTTCTCGTGTTTCATTAACTCTTCAGCTTCCCCTCCGAAAACGACCCTTCCGCTCACGAACATATACGCATAATCGCTTATTTCCAAAGCTTTTAGAACGTTCTGTTCCACGAGCAGAATCGTTATCTTCAGCTCATCTCTGAGAAACTGAATTTTCTCGAAAATTGTCGAAGCGTATTTTGGAGAGAGCATAGCAGTTGGCTCATCGAGCATCATCAGTTTCGCGTTCTTTATCAATGCCATTGCCATAGCTAAGAACTGCCTCTCTCCGCCGCTGAGCGTTCCCGCCTTTCTTTTCATTTTCGTTTGAAGTTCTGGAAACATTGATAAGGCAAGCTCAACCCTTTCCTCGAAATCCTCCTTCTCTACTGTGTATCCCGCAATCTTTAGATTCTCTTCGACGCTCAGATTTGCAAAGATATTGTCAGTCTGAGGTAAGTATGCGATTCCAAGCTTGGTTTTGTCGTGGGGAGGAATTTTCGTGATGTCTTTTCCGTTATACTGTATCTTTCCGCTGTAAATTGTCGTCAATCCAAAAATGGACTTTAGAAATGTGCTCTTTCCACTGCCGTTTGGTCCCACTACCGTGGTTATTGATTTCTCCTTTATTTTAGCGTTAACGTCGAAGAGTATGTGAAGCTCTTTATATCCAGCGTTTAGGTTTTCCACTTCAAGCACCTAAGTACACCTCCACGACTTCCGGTCTCTCTATTACCTCCTTTCCTTTTCCTTCGGCTATAATTCTCCCAGAAGCCATCACGTATACTTTATCAACGTATTCGAGAACTATATCGAGCCTGTGCTCAACGATTAAAAACGTCTTCCCCATCTCGCAGAGCTCTCTCATCCTTCCGAGGATGTCGTGGGAAAGCTTTGGTGCAACTCCAGCCAGAGGCTCGTCCATAACAAACAGATCTGCGTCACTCATTAGAGCTCTGCCTATCTCAACAAGCCTGAGCTGACCTCCACTCAGATTCTGGGCTTCTTCGTCCCATAAATGCTCTATGCCAAGGAATTCGAGAATTTCAAAGGCTTTCATGACGCTCTCCTTCTCTTTTGGAATGTAAGCTTTCGTTAACGCCCCTACTATTCCTTCTCCGGGGTTTTCCCTCGCTATCAGCAGATTTTCAAGGACCGTTAACTTCTTCAAAGGCTTTGGAATCTGAAACGTCCTTACTATTCCCCTTCTGTACAGTTCGTGGGGAGGTTTGTTTGTTATATCTTCTCCTTTATATTCAACTTTCCCCTCGTCAGCCTTGTAAAATCCCGTGATCACGTTTATCAGCGTTGTTTTTCCGCTACCGTTTGGTCCTATCACGAGAGTTATCTTTCCCTCTTCGACTTCGATGTTAACTCTGTCCAAAGCTTTTAGACCGTCAAAAAATTTGGAAAGAGAAAAAGTTCTTAAAATCATGCTCTTCTTCTCAGTGCGTAAGCTGCAGCAGCTGCAGCAATCAGTATTCCGAATCCTGGTGTTTTCTTCTCTTCCTTCTTTTCTTCCTTAGGAGTCTCCTTCTTCTCTACTGGCGTCTCTTTCTTTTCTGGTGTTGGTGTTGGCGTAGCTTTTACCTCTGGCCACTTCGGCTTGTACTTCCATTCGATGCTCTTGGTTTCGAACTTCCAGATCCCAGCTATGTCCCACTTTCCTTCTTCGTTTACGTAGTAGATTGCGTAGTCTCCGCTTGCTCTGTCGTTCCACTCGTTGAGTTCGATTCTTCCGCTTACTGGCTGCACGCCGTATTCGCCGTTGCTGTATTTCACAGCCACCTCTTTAATCTTCTCGACCATTGCATCTGGGTCGTAGCTGCCTTTTTCTTTCACGACTTCAACGTAAGCCAGTGCAAGAACCCAAGCTGCATCGTAGGCGTTCATCGCATACTGGTAAGGAGCTTCTCCGAATCCTCTCTTAGCGTATTCTTCAGCGAGTTTATCGTAAGCTGGTCCTTTACTCTCGAATAGCGTTGCGTACATTCCGACTCTCTTAACTTTCTCCAAAGCATCGCTTATCTTTCCGCTCTTAGCGTTTCCGTCACATCCGATCCAGACGACGTTGAGCAAGGGCGAATCTTCAGGGGTTTGAGCCAACAACGTGTAAACTTCTTCGTAGGTAAATGCAACAACAGCTACCTTCTCTCTGCCGTATTTCTCGATCAGCTTGTTTAATTCGCTCTCCATGCTTGAGATGTATGGCGAGAAGTCGGCCGGAACGGAATCAGGATACTCGATCGGCTGCGCTATCTCAATCCCAGCCGCTTCGAGCTTCGGCTTTATGGTCTCGTACAATCCTCTTCCCCAGGCGTTGCCTATGTAAATTATTACTACTCCCTTCACTCCGAGGTCCTTAAGCTCGGATGCAATCGCATCAGTCTGCAGATCGTCAGTTCCGACGAATCTGAATATGTACTTCTTATCCTCCGGCGTGGCGAAACCGATTATAGTCGGCAACGCCGTTGAAGATGGCGAGATTATTATTATCTTGTTTGACGTAACGAAGTCCTTGACGTTAGCTACCTCTCCACTTCCCATCGGACCGACAATGAGATTTATCCCTCTGGCGTAAAGGCTTTGCACCTTTTGCAAAGCTATATTCGGATCAACCTTCGTATCTTCAACGTAAAATTCTACTGTGTAATCCAGCCCCTTCTCCTTGAAGTAGCTGTTTATCTCATCCTTCGCAATATCCAATGTGTTCTTAATGTCCGTACCGAACGTTGTCAGTGGTCCAGACAAATCCACAAGTACACCAAT
>NZ_WANY01000076.1:0-2177 GCF_015521575.1 Ferroglobus sp. | reverse complement strand
GAACTTTTAAAGATAACTCCCCGAGATCTATGTAATCCCCATCATCAACTTCAACATCTGGAGAGAAGGGAGGATAATTTATGTTAAAAAAAACGGTCGAAAATCCCATCGACTTAACAAACTCGTACTCAGCTGGATGGATAACGATTTTAGCTCCACATATCTTCTTCAAATCAGCTGTTGCTGCAGCGTGGTCAAAATGGGAGTGGGTAAGAATTATGTAATCGATTTCTTTAGGATTCACATACCTTTTAAGCCTTTCAACGAGAAAAATCGCATCTCCTCCAGTGTCGACTACAGCTTTTTTCTCGTCATCTATAAAGTACACGTTGGCTGCAAGGGGAGGGGCGACAATTCTGTGTATCATACCAGCTCCTGACTTTCTATCTCTACGCTCTCGACTCCCTCAATGCTTTTAATGTTCTCCACAAGCTTATCTCCGACACCCTCTTCATCCGGCATCACAGCTAAGACGAGCAGAGCTTTAAGCCCGAAGGCTATCGGCTGAATGGCAAAGTCTTTTATCTCGACGTTTTCTGGAGCTACCTTCCTAACTTCCTCCTTCACTTTCTCAAGATCAACTTCCACGTCACTCGGCATTACCCTCAGCTTCATGTAAACTTTCCCCATCTCACCACCTCACGGTCCCTCAAAGCCACAGCTACACACGTAATGATTCCCCAGCTGTCTGCACTTCTTACAGCGGTAAATTATCTCCCCGCAGTTAGGACACGGAAAGGCTATATAGTTCGGACCGAACAGAGTAGCGTTGCAGGTGACGCAATGCCTGATTTCCATTTCACCACCTCCCTATCAGTGTTCCAACAGCACTTCCTCTCAATATATAATTTTTTACCCTTCCTCTGACGAAGCCGTTACAGACGAAAATTTCCACTCCAAACTTTTCAGCAAGCCTTACTGCCAGAGAATCTATGCAGCTTTTTTCCGGAACTTCATCGTAGCTGAGTTTTTCGGCAAGCTTTCCGTTGACGAAAACTCCGTCAACATCCGTTACCTTCACAACTTTCTTAATCCCAAGTTTTCCGGCAACCCAAACCGCTACGCTATCGGAAGTCGCCTCCCAGGAATGAGGAAGTTCGTCGTATCTTCTCACGAGGGAGTAGGGAAGAAGAACCTTCACACCCTCCAGTTTGAAGTCGAAGTCGTCAACTTCAAGAAGATCTGCAAAGCTTGATAGATACAGTCCGTAGACATCCATAGCCTTTAAAGCCATCCAGTGTGCCGTGTCGTCATCGAGATCCATGAGCCTGACTATATCTGCGAAAACCCAGCCTCCGGGGATTATCAAACAATCTTTCCCAGTCGACTTTACCTCCTCCACGACCTCTTTAGCCCTTTTAAAAACGCTTCCTCCGATTTTAATTATCATCCCCCAACAGCTCCGCTATCGCAAAAGCCGGAAATATTTTCGAAATTTCTTCCCCGAACTCTTTTGAGAGAGACACGTATTCCGCTCCAATCCTCTTCGCAGCATCTTCTATCAAAACCTCTCCCATTCCGCAGCCGATTACCCTCTCTATTCCGTAGCTTTCCATTTTCTCCCAAATCGCTTTTTCGATCTTCGCCACCATAACCTCGTATACTTCCCTCGAAATTTTCCTAACCTCCTCTTCCCCCATCTCATCGAGATCCGCGCAAAACTGCCTTGAAATTCTCTGCATGCATTCCTTGACACTCCTTCCCCTTCCGTCCGGAGTTTCACAGCTGTAGTCCTCTTCGCTTATAACGCCGAGAACTCGCATCGCATCGGCAGAAATAGAAAAAAGCTCTGAGGAGATCTCCTTAAAGGAGAGGAGGTAACAAAGAGGTGTTCTGAGCATTCCAAAATACAGCAACTCCCCTCTTTTCAGCCTCTCGTAATCCGTTTTTGCCGCAAGAATTTTTCCCTTGAAAGGGATAACATCGCAAGTAGTTGAACCGAGATCGACAAAAACAAAGTTCTCGTAAATTTTTGAGAGGTATTTTACCGAAGCTACCCAGTTTGCAGCCGAGAAGTCAAGAGGATCGTCTACGCTCCTTTTCAATTCGCCGTTGAGATTGAGGAAGTAAACATCTCCGGAAACGTTCTCCGCTATCGATCTTTCTATAAACCTCACACCCTCCTCCTTGCTTTTGAACGCATCAGACAGCTCAGCGGTGATGACAACTCCTATCTT
>NZ_WANY01000075.1:0-5091 GCF_015521575.1 Ferroglobus sp. | reverse complement strand
GTAAAGAATTTCCATCACCACCGGAGTTTGCATCCATTCGAGAAAGGCTGATTCCACTGGGGACACGCTTTCAGTCAAACTCTTCGAAATTTCGTAGTGGTTTATCAGGCTCATTCTGTAGAGGTTAAGAGCGCTTTCGCTCTGTCCATCCTTTACACTCATATTTCTAACAGCTTCCACGAAGTTTTCCGCGTGAACGATTTTAAACTCCTCAAATCTGTGAGTTTCTACAGCCTTAACAGCTTCTTCTTGTAGCTTCAGAGACTCATTTAAGATTTCCCCTATCATCTTGACACCACCATTTTGTAGATCGGTGTGCTCAACCCTTCTTTAACCTCCTCAACTATAAATGCGCTTTCAAAAGCTACATCACTTCTCTCGATAGGACCGTAAAAAAGGAAGTCGCTGAAAAGCTGGGCAACGCTGTCAACACTGCTAACGAGAACTTTTACGTCGAGCTCTTTTTTGAGGTACTCCGCCATGTAGTAGGAAACGTTAGCCGGTCCGCAGCCAGCCGGATAAGGGTAAGTGGCTTTAACGAGGAGGAGCGTCTCGATTACTTCCCCCAAGCTCTTAATATCCGTTGGAACAACATCAATCAGCAAATCTCTAATTCCCAATGCCTTTGCTTTTTGAATTAACCCCTCTTTTCTACCATCTCCGGTCAGCAAAGCGAGCCTTCTTGTCGGAGTGGTGTAAGACGGATCGTAGTCAAAAATGACCGCATACCTTATCTTAGCCTCTTTTATTAGTTCGAGCTCTTCTTTCGTGTTAATCGGATTTATGGAATTGTAGATTATTTTGTCGGAAAGTCCGTGTTCGATGACATATTTTAATCCAGCCACTCTCGCCTCAACGTAACCGTCGAGGATGAAAGGCTTGTCGTAATGATCGAAAATGAAATCGAGGTATTTCACCATAGCTTCTCCAGTTTCAGCGACAACGTCAAGAGTTGACGAAAGCTGATACTTATCAGCCAGTTCTTCCTGCCTGTTTATCAGTTCCTCCGCCTTTTCCCTGTTGAAGATTCCTTTGCTGTGATCTTCAACTATCGCGTGTCTTGAATAGAAAATACTGCCGATCAGAACGATTTTATCGAAGTTCAATCCGGGAATCATGTTTTCAGGAAAGCTAAAAGTTATTAATACGTTTCGAAAACCACACAGCGATGATAAAAGCGATAGCAATAGACATCGACGGAACTCTAACATACAAGGACAGAAGTTTGAACTGTAAAGCCGTTGAAGCTTTAAGAAAAGTCGACGCTGTGATAATCTTAGCCACGGGAAACATCTCCTGCTTTGCAAGAACGGCTGCCAAGCTCATAGGAGTTTCAGACGTGGTGATATGCGAAAACGGTGGAGTTGTTAGATTCGACTACGATGGAGAGGATATAGTTCTTGGAGATAAAAGCAAGTGCTTGAAGGCTGTGGAAATTCTCAAAAAGTACTACAGAATTGAATTGCTTGATAACGATTACAGAAAATCGGAGGTCTGCTTGAGGAGAACTTTTCCAATAGATGAGGCAAGGAAACTTCTTCCCGAAGACGTGAGAATAATCGACTCAGGCTTTGCCTACCACATCACCGACAGGGAAGTGAGTAAGGGAAAAGCGTTGAAATTCATAGCAGAAAAGCTTGAAATAAGACTTGAGGAAGTGGCTGCCATAGGAGATTCTGAAAACGACATAGACATGTTTGAAGTGGCGGGAATTGGAATTGCCGTGGCTAACGCAGACATAAAGCTGAAGAGAGTTGCAGATGTCGTTACGTCCAAGCCAAATGGGGATGGTGTTGTTGAGGCACTCGAATTTCTCGGTTTAATTTAGCTATCTCTTTCTCCTACTTACCTTCTCGAAGTACTCTTTCACAATTTTTCTCAATCCTCTCCTCAGAATTTCCGAAAGGGTTGGTGCAGATATGCCAAGAATTTCCGAAAGCTTCTTGAGGCTTATCCTCCTTGGAGTGTCGAAGTAGCCCATCTCCCAAGCGAGCTTGACTATCTGCTCCTGCTTCACCGTCAGAGAGTCTTCATGATGTTCGTAGCTCGACATTTCCTCTATTTCTATTTCCACGCCCATCTCTTCGAACTTTTTGAGCAGAAGTTTCAAATCTTCGTTAGTTAAAAGAAGCTTCCAGTAAACGTAGCCGTCTCTCAGCTCGTAATCTGCAGAACCAAGAAAGCAGTCGGGTAGGTGAGTGAAGTGCTTGCAAACGTCGCAATGGGTTGTTTTGAGAGTTCCCACGATTTCTCCTCTCCTATAGTCCTTGTCAAGTATTTCTAAGTCGTAAATTTCGCCGCACTTCTTCAGCTTCTCGATTATCTTGTCCACATTCTTACCGTCTGTTCTAATTTCGAACAGCTCTATTACACCATCCTTCCCTTGAATGGATCTGCAGTCGAGAATTCTCACTTGGAGCGGGTCCTCTGATATTATCTTTCTAACCCAAGTGTGGGGAGTCATTTTCATCTTGATTACTACTTCCTTCATCCCCGGCATATTCGATCACACATCTTTCTTTGCGAAGAGTTTAAACGAGGCTATTAAAGGTAGCAGACACCACACAAAGATTACACTCGCTAAGAACAGCGGTAAATTCCAAATGTCCCTCGCGGCAAGCATTCCAGTCAATCCGAGAAAGCTCAGAGTTGGATCTATTATATACGCCATTAAGAGCCTTGAACTCTCCACTGGATTTAAAACAAGGAGGAGGAAGATCGTTAGATACGTCAATCCAAAGGCGATACTCGCTCCCATAACTAAAAGGTCGTAGATTATGACCCATGTCAGCCAGAGTAAAAGCGAGGTCGCTAAAGCTTCAAACCTACCTCGAGAGGTTATGGAAACGAAGATTCCTATAGCTACTCCAACCGCTGCTAAGGCTGAGGATATGAGAATCAGACCCAAGTATTTAGGCAGATCCTCGGAAGGAAGCTGCATCGATAGAAACAGTCCGGCAAATCCGTAACCTAATGCAGTTGCTATGGAAATAGCCAGGGTTAGTCCCAAAAACTTGCCCAGTATCACCGATCTTCTGCTCACCGGCTGAGATAGCAACCATTCCAGCGATCCAGCTTCTCTTTCGCTAACTATGCTCGTAGATCCAAGCATCAGAGATGCCAGCGGTGTCAAAAATATCGTGAGGTTGATCAGGCTTGCGGTGATTCTCCCTAAGGCTTTCAATCCGAGACCGCTTATGCCAAGGAGAGAGAAGTAAGATAAACCCAGAGCGATTAGCATGTACATTACAGCATAAGAAGTGAGCCACTTGTTCCTCAGAGAGTCCGAAAGCTCCTTTTTAATTAAAATGAACAAGTCACTCACCTCCTACGCTTATCTTCGCTATAAGCTGATCAATCGGTATCTCTTCGAAAATAACCTCCTTTACGATTCTTCCATCTATGCTGCTCATGAATTCCTCGAACGTTTTTGCTGTTATCGTAAACCATCCTTCGCTTGTTTTGACGTGAGCTTTGAACTTCTCATCAAGCATGGACAAAAATCGATCGAGCTCTCCGTCGAAAACAACCTCTCCCTCGTTCATAACGACCACCCTATCGGCGTAAGGCAACAAGCTGCCAAGAGAGTGAGAGCTAACGAGGATCGTTTTATCAGATTTTAGATCCCTCAGCATTCCTTCAAACTTCCTCCTTCCCATTGGGTCCAAGTTGCTCATCGGTTCGTCGAGAATTAGAACCGGGAGATCGGAAGCGAGGAGTAACGCAAGAGCAAATCTCTGCCTCATTCCTCCAGACAACTCTCCAAATTTTGAGTAGTATTCATCTTCAAGTTCCGCTAATTTAAGAACCTCCTCAACGTCCAGATCAATCTTTCTCAATTCAGAAAAGAATTTTACAATTTCATAGCACTTCATATTTTCGTAGATGGAAACTTTTTGAGGGAGGTAACCAAGGAAATTTTTCGCTTTCACCGCTTCTCTTAAAACATCGTAACCCATGACCCGAATTTCTCCTTCGAAGTTTAACAGCCCGACGATGCATTTCAAAAGAGTCGTCTTTCCAGCTCCGTTGGGTCCAAGAAGCAAGGTCAATCCCTTATCCAATGATAGCGTTATCTCGTTTAACGCTACGAATCCGTCATACTCCTTGTAAACCTCCTCTATTTCAATAACCGCCATAACCATACCTCCAAATGATTAACACGGATGCCAATACAAGAAAGACCGAGGCAAATAACATCTGGGCATTTACGTTTGTCTCCTTCTCCAAATTCAGATTAATATTCGGTTTCATTAAAGGATAAGGATCGTAAACGCTAATTTTCGGACTTATCGGAAATATCTTCGACATCGTCTCCAAAGCCTGATATGCGGGGGTGTACATGAAAATCCTTAAAGTTGGATAGCTGTCGATAATATACTCGGCAAAACTCCTTTCCACGTAGGGAAGATCTCCAATTCCGTCCTTGTTTTTGTCAAATCCAGCATACGTGTCCCAGAAATTCCCTACTTTAAGCTCCTCGCTGTACCACTTCATTTTTTTCCCTATGTCCCCAATCGCTTCGATGTTGTCCACGTTCTCTATGAAACTGTTTCCGTAGAAGGTCACGGCACTTTCCTCGTCCACCGAAATTCCTACCTGATTGTAGGCGATCGTATTCCACCTTACTATCGCATAGTGCCCCGGTCTGTAGGGAGTTCTCTTGATCTCCATTCCATATATTCCGGCATAAACAGTATTGTTTTCAATTAGGACGTTATCGGTTTCTATCACAAAGATTCCCTCTCCAACGGCACTTCTCCAGTTAACTTCGGCAATGCTGTTTCTTATGGTAATATTTGCGGAATACATTATCACGTAACCAGCTATGTTCTGCAAGGAAACCATGCCGTCGATCAGGTAATCTGTGCAGTACATGTTGTGAACAGCGTAACGAGAATACGCAACTTTGTTGTTGATCAGCTTATTGTAATATGAATGCTCGCTGTAAATTCCGTCTTGGAAGTAGAGCATCGTAACATTTCTTATTATGTTGTGTTTTGAATACCAGAGGTATATCGCATCTCCTCTGTAGTTCATGTCCACATTCTTCAAACCAACCAAGTAACAGTCTTCGATGATGTTGTAATC
>NZ_WANY01000074.1:0-12543 GCF_015521575.1 Ferroglobus sp. | reverse complement strand
TGAATGCATCTTCCGCAGATGGGATACGATAGAGCCATAACGGTATTCAGCCCGGACGGTAGACTGTTTCAGGTTGAATACGCAAGAGAGGCTGTTAAAAGAGGAGCGACGGCAATAGGTGTAAAGACGAAAGAGGGTGTGGTGCTTTTAGCAGACAGAAGAGTAGCAAGCAGGTTGCTTGAATCGGACACGATAGAGAAGATATACAAGATAGACGAGCACATTTGCGCAGCAACTTCTGGCTTGGTTGCTGATGCGAGAGTTTTGATAGACAGGGCGAGGATAGAGGCGCAGATTAACAGATTGACTTACGACGAACCTATAAGTGTTAAAGAGCTTGCGAAAAGAATCTGCGACTTCAAACAGCAATACACCCAGTACGGAGGAGTAAGACCCTTCGGAGTTTCGCTCCTCTTAGCCGGAGTCGACGATAAGCCAAGGCTGTATGAGACAGATCCGAGTGGAGCAATGCTTGAATACAAGGCCGCTGCCATAGGTTCGGGGAGGAACGTTGTCATGGAGTACTTCGAAAAGGAGTACAAGGACGACATGGGGCTCGATGAAGCCATAATTCACGGGCTCATAGCCATGAAGAAGGCTATTGAGGCTGATTTAACTCCCGAAGGAATCGAAATAGGTATTGTTAGGGTTGAAGACAAAAAATTCAGAGAATTGAGCGTGGAAGAAATTGCCGAGTATATCAAGAGAGCGAATGAGGCTTCACAGTAAGGTGAAGCCTTATGGTGTCCCTTGAGAAAGCAGTGGTGGCAAGGTTGAAAAAAGGGGGAATGGTTTTTGAGGTTCTCGTAGACCCTTACTTAGCGAGGGATCTCAAAGAAGGTAAGGAAGTGAATTTTGAGGATCTTGTTGCGGTTGAGGAAGTTTTTCACGATGCGAGAAAAGGAGAAAGGGCTTCAACGGAAGATTTACAAAAAGTTTTCGGCACGACGAACGTTAGAGAGGTAATAAAGAGGATAGTGACGGAAGGAGAAGTTCAGCTAACGGCAGAACAGAGAAAAGAAATGCTCGAACAGAAGAAAAAACAGATAATAGAGTACATAAGGAGGAACAGCGTCGATCCAAGGACAGGTGCTCCCCACACCTACGCGAGAATAGAGTCAGCGTTAGAGGAGGCTAAGGTAAACATAGACATATTTAAGCCGGTTGAGGCTCAGGTGAAGGATGTTGTAAAAGCTTTAAAACCCATTCTTCCTCTGAGGTTTGAGGAGATAGAGATAGCCATAAAAATTCCGCCCGAACATACCGGAAGAGCCATAAGCGCTCTCTACTCCTTCGGAAAAATTTTGAAAGAAGAGTGGCAGAGTGACGGTAGCTGGATCTGTGTTATGAGAATTCCAGCTGGCATGCACGGAGATCTGCTCGATCTCCTTGGGAAGGTTGCCAAAGGTGAGGCTTTAACAAAAATCTTAAGGAGGGTTCAAGGATGAGGTCAATAGTTCTTCCCGGGGATTTGCTGGCTACAAACCCAAAAGTTGCCGGACACGGGACTTATGTAGAAAACGGAAAAGTCTACGCTAAATTTTTAGGATTGCTGGATAAAACGGAAACTTCTGTTAGAGTTATACCTCTAAGAGGAAAGTACATTCCCTCAGTAGGGGATGTCGTTGTAGGAGTTGTGAAAGAAGTTACCGTAAACGGATGGGTCGTTGAGATAAATTCCCCTTATATGGCTTTCCTTCCAATTCAGGAAAACCCGGAGATGAAGCCGAACAAAAAGCCCAACGACGTTTTGGACATCGGAGACATAATAGTCGCGAAGATTATCAACATAGATCCAAAGATGAAGGCGACGCTGACGATGAAAGATAAGATGTGCCGTCCAATACGCTTTGGGAGAATAGTGGCGATAAACCCAGCAAGAGTTCCAAGAGTTATAGGCAAGAAGGGTAGCATGATAAAGCTCTTCAAAAACGAACTCGGAGTAAACGTAATAGTCGGACAGAACGGCTTAATCTGGTTAAACGGTGACAGGAGGAAAGTGAACATAGTGGAAGAGGCTATATACATAATAGAGCAGGAGGCTCATACTGAAGGGTTAACGGATAGAATAGCTGAATTTATTAAGAAAAGAAAAGGTGAGCTTGAAAATGCAGGAGGAAGTTAAGCTTATAGTCGATGGAAGAAGACTTGACGGAAGATTGCCTGACGAACTGAGACCGATAAAAATTGAAGCCGGAGTTTTAAAAAACGCTGATGGAAGCTGCTACTTGGAAATGGGAAAAAACAAGGTAATGGCAGCAGTTTACGGACCGAGAAAAGTTCAGCCAAAACACTTAGCAGATCCCACGCAGGCAATAGTCAGATATAGATACAACATGGCACCCTTTAGCGTTGAGGAGAGAAAGAGACCCGGTCCAGATAGGAGGAGCGTCGAGATTTCCAAAGTCAGCAGAGAGGCTCTTGAGTCGATAATAATGAAAGAGCTCTTTCCGAGAAGCAGTATAGATATATTCGTCGAAGTTCTGCAAGCTGATGCAGGAAGTAGAACAGCTTGCTTAAACGCCGCAAGCGTCGCGTTGGTTGATGCGGGAATTCCAATGAAGGGAATTATTACGAGTGTTGCCGTAGCAAAAGTGGAGGGCGTTTTAGTTCTCGATCCGATGAAAGAGGAAGACAACTACGGCGAAGCGGACATTCCCTTCGCATTCTTCATAAGAAACGGAAAAATAGAGTCGATAGCTCTACTGCAAATGGACGGACGAGTTTCAAAGGAGGAGTTGCTGCAAGCGGTGGAGCTGGCTAAAAAAGGTGCGATGGAGATTTACAAGCTTCAAAGGGAAGCGATAATGAAGAAGTACAAGGTTGAGGAGGTTGAAGAATGAACGACGATATACTTGCTGAAGTTAGAAGGGACTACGTTCTCTCAAAGATTAGGGATGGAGAGAGAGTAGACGGAAGAAAGTTCGATGAAATGAGGAAGATAGAGATACAAACCGGAATCATCGAAAAGGCGGAAGGTTCTGCTTTGGTAAAGCTCGGAAATACCCAAGTACTGGTTGGAGTGAAAATGCAGCCCGGAGAGCCTTTCCCAGACGTCCCAGATAAGGGGATAATTATTACGAACGCTGAACTCGTTCCCTTGGCTTCCCCGACTTTTGAGCCGGGTCCTCCGGATGAAAATGCTATAGAACTCGCGAGAGTCGTCGACAGGGGAATTAGAGAGAGCGAAGCTGTGGACTTGGAGAAGCTTTGCATAGAGGAGGGAGAAAAGGTTTGGTTGATATTCATAGACATATGGGCTTTAGACGATGACGGAAATCTGCTCGACGCTTCTGCCTTGGGAGCCATAGCTGCTCTGCTGAACACGATCGTTCCAGCAGAGAGGTTCGAAATCGGAGACGACTTTCCGCTACCGGTCAGAGATCTGCCAGTTGCAATTACCTCGCTTATAGTTGAAAACAGGATACTCGTAGATCCGATAAAAGATGAGACGAGTGTTGCGAAGAACTTCTTAACGATAACGACTGACAGCGAAGACAACATCGTGGCGATTCAAAAAAGTGGCTCGTACTTACTCCCGGAGGAAAAGTTTTATGAAGCGATCGAGTTGAGCATTAGGAAAGCGAGGGAAGTGAGAAAACTGCTGGCAGAGGTGTAAGAAATGGCAAGGACGAAGAAGGTTAAGATGGCCGGAAGGTTTGGAGCAAGATATGGGCTTAGAATCAGAAGAGCTGTCGTTGAAATTGAAGTACAGCAAAGAAGAAAGTACGTCTGTAGAAGATGCGGGAAGAGAGCTGTGAAAAGAGTGGGAACAGCTATCTGGGAATGTAAGAGCTGCGGTTACAAGTTCGCCGGTGGAACTTACATTCCAGAAACTTCCGCAAGAAAAATCGTTGAGCAGGCTATAAGCAGGAGGGAGTGAGCTTGTACATCTGCGTCTTCTGCAAATCCGAGGTAGACGTGGATCTTGTGAGGAACAGAATACAGTGTCCGAAGTGTGGAAGCAGGATTGTTATGAAGCCCCGCCCACCGGCTATGAAAAAGAGGGTTAAGGCAATCTAACTTTTTCGTTTTATGGAATGGTTCGTCGAAGATTATAACGGCTCAGCATTAAAGATTGCGGTAAAGAAAAAGATCGTCGAGAAATTCAGCAAGTTTCAGAAAATAGAAATATACGAAACCGTAAGTTTTGGCAAAATGCTCGTTTTAGATGGCAAAGTGCAGCTGACCGAAAAGGATGAAGCTTTTTATCACGAAATGCTCGTTCACGTTCCTCTAATTTCTCACAAAAATCCGAAAAAGGTTCTCATCGTCGGGGGAGGAGATGGGGGAAGTCTCAGAGAGGTCTTAAAGCACGATCCGGAAGAAGCCCTCCTCGTTGAAATAGACGGGGAAGTCATAGAGCTTAGCAAGAGGTACATAGGGATAGACAAAGGAGCGTTTGAAGATAGTAGAGTGAGCGTTCTCGTTGAGGACGGATACGAATTTTTAAAAGAGTCAAAAGAGAGGTTCGACGTGATAATAGTCGATGGCACAGATCCAAACCCCTTCAGCGTGAGAATTTCGGAAGAGGAGTTCTACAAGCTCTCCAATAAAAAATGCGACATCTTCACGACCCAATCCCAATCTCCTTTCGCCCAAAGAGACTACTTCAAGCAAGTTGTTAGGAGTTTGAAAAACGTTTTTGAAAGCTTTAAAATCTACCTTGGTTTCGTTCCAACCTACCCCCTCGGACTGTGGAGCTATGCTATAGCGAAAAGCTTTGAACTTAATTTAAAAGTCGTAAAGGAAAGATTCGAAAGCAGAGAATTGGAAACAAAGTACTATTCTCCCGAAGTTCACGTTGCAAGCTTTTCTCTTCCGAGATGGATTGAAAAGTTGATAGAGGAGGCTTAAAATTTAAGTACTTCGAAAGCTAACATTATTAATTGGGGGAGAGGTGGAGGGCGGCTTCCCGAGAGGAGGAAAGTCCCCCCACCGTTAATGGCGGGACGCCGCAAGGCGTCACGCCGAGAGGCGTGGCTCCGGCACAGAAACGACACCCGCTTGGGGATACGCGAGGAAGCCGAAAGGCTGAGATCACCCAAGCGGGATGAAACGCGCCGTCCCCGCCGGTGCAAGGCGTAAGCCGCTTAGACGAATGCCGCCTCAAACAGAAGGGGGCTTACTACCACCTCTCCCCCAAAATTAACAATCGGAATATTTTTATTCAAGAAAAGACAAAAGAGGTTTAAGCTATTCTCACGATAACGGGGGTGGAAATATGCTGGAGCTGATGATAGAGAAGTACGGATTAGGAGTAAAAAGGGTTTATCCAGAAGATTGCCAGCTCTGCATTTCCGGCTACACCGGAAAAAGATGCAAGTACTTGAAAAAAGTTAAGAAGGAATACTTCTGTGTGAGAGATGCGGTAAAAGATGTAGACAACAGATTGCTTTTCTAATTTTTTACGAACTTCTCTCCGATTTTCGTAACCTTGCCCTTTCTCATCAAAATCTCAAGGTGTTTTCTGATCATGTTTCCTTCGAAATAATCCAAGAGCTCTTTGAAAAGGCTGTTCTTCTTTCCGTAGATTGGAGAAAGTTTTACAAGTTCCTCTAAACTCTTCGGAGTTCTTAACGCTTCAAGGATTTTCTCTTCCCGCTTTTTAAAATGAGAAACGAATTCTTCAAGCTTTTTCAGAGCCTCTTCTCTGCCAAAAATTCTTTCATGGGAGCTAACGTAAACTTCGAAGTCAAGATTTTCAAGTTTTCTCACACTTTTTTCGAACTTTTCCGGATCGCTTTCTGGATTTCCATACCAGGGTCCGAATTTCGTTAAGTCAACATCCGCTCCAAACAGAATTTTTCCGTCCACTAAGAACACGTGCATATCCTTTGTGTGTCCTTCAACTTTAATCGTCTCTATCTCGTGATTTGAAGCCTTTATAACTTCCCCGCTTTCATACTTTTCCGCTTTGAATGATTTCAGCCCCATAACTTCAGAAACAACCTTCATCCACTTTTCCGCCAAGGGTGGGGCAAATCTTTTCGCAAGCACCTCTATCTCAGTTTCAACATTCGGTGAGAGAACTCTTTTCCCAACTTCGTTGAAAATCCAAGCTCCAGCAGCGTGGTCTGGGTGAGTGTGAGTTAAAAGAAGAAAATCAACTTTTTCCGAGAGCTCCCTAACGACATCTATTCCGCAGCCAGCGTCTATGAGGACATTCCCAACTATTAACGAGTTGCAGTAAGGATACCTTCCCTTATTTCTTCCCTCAATAAAGTAAATTCCGTCGGCAATCTTCATACAACGTATATCGCCGGTTTTCCTGGCATAGCGGCTTTTCTCTTCTCTTCCGGCACCTTGCTTTCGTCAAGGTAAACCTTAACTCTTAGCTCTTTTTCAAAGAACTCTATAGCCTCCGAAATAACTTTTCTCTCGTCGATCTCGTAGAAGTCGAAGCCCTCTTTGAAAAGTCTCTTTACGAAAGATGGAATTTCCTTCTTCAAATCCTTGAACCTCTCATCGCTCATTATCACCTTCATCGCTTCTTTCATGTTCCCGGTTTGCTTAGCTATCTTAGCCACCTCCCTCTTCCAGTCCTCAGCAACTGCAATGTAAACTTCCTTCGCATCCTTAACGAACTTCATAATCTCGGATATGTCTCTCAAAAGTGTTCTGATGTAATTCTCAGCCACCTCAGCCTTCTCATCAACCTTCGACTCGTCGTATTCTGGATACCTCTCAAGGCTAACGAAGCTATCATGCTTCAAGCTCCAAAGCTCTTCGCAGATGTGGGGTGCGAAGGGAGCGAGAAGCTTAATCCAGTCGTCGAGAATTAAAACGAGATTCTTTCCACCCCTCCTCAGATACCACCTGACGTCGTTCATTAACTCAAAGAAAGCAGCGTTTACCGCTCTCCTCGTCTGAAGTTTTTCCATAGCATCTCTTGTTTCTTTAATCGCTTTCTGCATTCTGCTAATAAGCCATTTATCGAGAGTCGTCACTTCTTTTGGCTCTTTGAAGTAGTTCTCCTTCACTATTTCGTAGAATCTCCTCAGATTGTTCGCCAATCCTTCTACATCCTTCCTCCTCCAGTCAGCGTCGCTATCGTACTCAGCCGCATGCAAGATGTAGAGCCTCGTCACATCAGCTCCGAATTCCTCAACAGCCTTCTTCATAGTCAAGAGCGGCCCTTTACTCTTGCTCATCTTCTGTCCTTCCAAGCTGACGTAACCGTTTACAGCTATAGCTTTCGGCCAGTACTTTTCCGGAAAGAGCGCCACGTGATGGAAGAGGAAGAACAGAAGGTGGTTAGCTACCAAGTCTTTCCCAGAGCTTCTCAGATCCACCGGATACCAGTACTCGAACTCCCTCTTCACCTCTTCTATAACCTCTTTGCTCAAACCGCTTTTTTTAGCAACTTCCTCGACACTTCCTTTGCTTAAAAACACGTAGTCGAAAAACTCTGGAACGAGGTTTTCCGGTTTGAGCTTTCCGGAATTGACGAATTTAGCGATTACGTAGTAGGACATGTAAATTGTCGAATCAGACAAGCTTTCTATGAGCCACTCTTTATCCCAAGGAATTCTCGTTCCCAGTCCTTTTCTCCTTGCACAAGCCTTGTCCTTTAGCCATTCAATTTTATTCCTGAACTCCTTTTTGTAGTAGTCTGGAATTATCGTCATTCTTTCGAGATGTTCAAGCACCTTCCTCTTCCATTCCTCGTTTGAATAGTTTATAAACCACTGATCCTTCACAACTTTAACAACACACTTCGTCCCGCACCTACAAACCACCGGCTTTTCACTAAACTCGTAGAAGACATCTCCAAGGTTGTTTTTAATCAGGTAATCGTGAACCCTGTCCTTCGCTTCTGCAACCGGAATGTTGGGGAAGAACGTGTTTTCAAGCATAACTCCTTTGTGATACTCCTTCTTGTAGATAATCTTCGTAGCCTTCTCCAGAGCTTCATCCTTCTGATCGCTTATCCCCATCTCCTCAACTATTTCCTTAGCCGGAACTTCGTAATCCTCGTCCTCTATTTTTATCAGAACTATGGGCTTCAAGCTCTCAACGAGTTTCCTATCAATTCCGTATTTTTTCAAAGTTTCTTCATCCTTTGCAAGCTGCTTTAAGGCAACGTAATCGTAGGGAGCGTGAGCCGGAACGCTCATTACGACTCCGGTAGCGTTGTCGGTGTCGACGAACTCAGCGGGAAGGATCGGCACTTTTTCCTTAGTCACCGGATTTTCAACAAACCTTCCAAAGTACTCCTTGGCATCGACTTCCCCCAACTTTTCGACCTTCTTATCAAAGTACTTCAACTTCTCGAAGGCTTCAAAACTCACGATCCACATCTCTCCATTAACTTTAGCCAAAACGTACTTTGTAGGCTTCAACCAGATGTTCGTGACTCCAAAAACCGTCTCAGGACGGAGGGTTGCGCAGGGGAAGATAACTCCGTCCTCGGACTTGAATTTGATAACCGTGTACTCAACAATCGTAGCTTCTTCACCCATCAAAAGGTCGTGGTCTTCCACCGGATTGTTGTCGTTCGGGCAAAATCTCACTGGATGCGAGCCTTTAACGATCAACCCCTTCTCCTTCAACCTCCAGTACTGCCACTCGATGAATTTCTGGTAGCATTCATCCATCGTCGTGAATTTTCTCCGCCAGTCTATGGAGTAGCCGATCATCCTCATTGCCCTTTCCGCTTCCTTGGAAAAGTATTCGACTATCCTCTCGGGAGTCGTTAAAGTCAGAAGAACGTCCTCGGGAACGTTGTGGTACTGCGTGTAAACCCTAATCGTTCTCTCATCTCTCTTCTGTATGAGCTCAGCCAGACCGATTATGGGAGTGCCGGTAACGTGAAAGCCCATCGGAAAGAGGACGTTGTAACCAAGCATCCTTTTGTACCTTGCAACAGCATCTCCTATCGTGAACGTTCTCGTGTGACCGGCGTGAAGATTCCCGTTCAAATACGGATACGGAATGGTTATGAAAAACTTCTCTCTGTTATCCGGATCAGCCTGAAAAATTCCGCTTTCCTCCCACCTCTTCTGCCACTTTTCCTCAATCTCCCTAAAATCCATATGGATTAGGGTTGAAAAAGTGAATAAAAAATTAATCATCCCAAATATTTTTCAAAATTTGAACGAACATATACACTAATAATCTCACAAGAAGTCCAAAGAGATACGTGGGGAAGAGGTGCGAAAAACCATCTGAGGAGAGTCATACTTAATTATCGCATTCATAAATTTTTTATTAGTTGTCAAAAGGTTGCTAAGATTACCGTTTATAAATTATATTTTCGAAGGTTTTCGGGAAAAAGTACATATTTTTCATAACATTTCGTAAAAATCAGCCCAAAATTAAGTAATAATAGATAATGACATTTTAACGATGAAGGGTGTGATGGGGTTGATGGGCGTTGGAAGAGTAAGCGAATCAGGGACTTTTAGTTCGGAGGTGGAGTAAATGCGAATCGTCAAAAAAAGTCTTCTTGCGAAAAGTTTATTCTGGACGCTTGCGGTGATGCTGCTGTCTTTATCAGCCGGAGTTAGTTATGCGCAAACGGGAGAGGAGCTTTTTTCTAAGAAATGCGTGAGCTGCCACACGATAGGCGGAGGAGATGTTGTAGGACCTGATCTCCTTGGTATCACAGAAAAAAGAGATCGAGAGTGGCTGATAAGAATAATTGTAGATCCCGATTCCTTCTTAGACGATCCTATTCGTCAGGAGAACATCGCCAAGTACGGAGTTAAGATGCCGGATCTCGGTTTGAGCGAGGAGGAAGCTGTTAAAATAATAGAATTCCTAAGTCAGTTCGCGGCGCAGCCTTCCGAGGTAACTCCCGAAGAGACTCCAGAGATCCAGCTGGGAGATCCAGAAATTGGTAGGGCTTTATTCATAGGGGAGTTGAGGTTCACCAACGGCGGACCACCTTGCGTGGCTTGTCACTCTGTGAGGAGTGCTGGAATAAACGGAGGGACGCTCGCTAAGGATTTGAGCGACCTCTATACGAGGCTTGGAGACAGAGGTGTTTACGGAGCTCTTAAAAGCCTTCAATTTCCGGTTATGAAGGACATTTACGCCGGAAAGGAACTTACAGACGAGGAAGTTGCGCACTTAGCAGCTCTCTTTAAAGAAGCATCCGAGACGAATAGGGCTAAATCCGACATCTATCCGTTGTCCGGAATTGTCGTGTTTTTGGTTGCAATTGGAATAGCAACTGTTTATTTCAGGAGGGTGGGTTAAATGGCTGAGAGGATAAAAGACGTGTATTCTCCAGAATTAAGAAGTTGGGAAGAATTTTACCGAAACAGGTGGCAGTACGATAAAGTCGTTAGGAGCACTCACGGAGCTAATTGTACTGGAAGTTGCAGCTGGTTTGTTTACGTAAAAGACGGAATCGTTACTTGGGAGCTCCAAGCAACCGACTATCCGAGTTTCAACCCGGACATTCCCAATTACGAGCCAAGAGGTTGTCAGAGAGGAATTAGTGCATCTTGGTATCTCTACAGCCCGCTACGACCGAAATATCCGTATGTGAGAGGGGTTCTCCTCGACCTCTGGAGAGAAGCCAAAGAGAAGCATAAGGATCCTGTAGAGGCTTGGAAGAGCATCGTCGAAAATCCAGAGTTGAGAAACAAGTACGTCAAAAAGAGGGGGATGGGCGGTTTCAGAAGGTCGAGCTGGGATGAGGTTGTTGAGATAATTGCTGCCGCGACGATATACACCGTCAAAAAGTACGGACCTGACAGAGTTATAGGATTCACGCCAATTCCAGCCATGTCAATGGTAAGTTACGCTTCCGGCGCGAGATTTCTCCAGCTCTTAGGGGGGGTTTGCCTGAGCTTTTACGACTGGTACTGCGATTTACCTCCAGCCTCTCCCCAAATATGGGGCGAGCAGACAGATGTAAACGAGTCGGCGGATTGGTATAACGCCGGATTCATCGCAATAATGGGCTCGAACCTGAACATGACCAGAACTCCCGACACCCACTACTTATCGGAAGCCAAGTATAGAGGGGCTAAAGTCGTCGTTTTCTCCCCAGATTACAGTCAGGTTAGTAAGTTCGCCGATGTCTGGATTCCGATAGAACAGGGACATGATGCTGCCTTCTGGATGGCAGCCAACCACGTCATAATGAAGGAATTCTACTTCGATAAGGAGACACCCTACTTCATCGAATACGTAAAGAAGTACACCGATCTACCTTTCCTGGTTAAGTTAAAGCAAGAAGGAGACGTTTTCGTCCTTGACAGATTTTTGAGGGCATCCGAAATCGAAAGAGGAAAAGATCTGAAAAATGCGGAGTGGATTCTGTGCGTTATGGACGAGAAGGGAGAGATAAGAATTCCGAACGGAAGCATTGGGTTCAGGTGGGGAGAAGAAGGAAAGTGGAACCTTGAAATGAGAGACGCTGTTGACGGGGAAGAAATTGACGTCAAACTCAGCCTTTTCGGAGAGGATTACGTGATGGTGAAGTTCTACTACGAAGACTACGGAGAGAGCATTAGAGCTGTTCCGGCGAAGAAAGTTAAGACTGTGAATGGAGAAGTGGTAGTCGCTACTGTTTTCGATCTCCTCGCAGCACACCTTGGAATTTCCAGAGGGTTGCCGGGAGATTATCCCAAAGACTACGACGACGACAAGCCTTTTACCCCAGCTTGGCAGGAGAAGTACACGAAGATAAGCAGAAAGACAGTCATAAAGATCGCGAGAGAGTGGGCTGAAAACGGAGAGAAGACTAAGGGAAGAAATCTCGTGATAATTGGGCCGGGATTGAACCACTGGTATCACAACGACCTGAACTACAGAGCCGTTATCACAGCACTGATACTAACCGGAAGCGTCGGAAGGAACGGAGGAGGACTCGCTCACTACGTCGGACAGGAAAAGGTTGCTCCTATTGCTTCTTGGGCTGTTGTTGCTTTCGCACAGGATTGGGTTAAACCACCAAGGCTGCAAAACTCACCAAGCTTTTACTACGTGCACACAGATCAGTGGAGGTACGATGGTTGCAAGTACATTGACAAGGTCGATGGGTTGCCGAAGCACTCAATAGACTTTAACGTGAAAGCCGTCAGACTTGGCTGGTTGCCTTTCTATCCCCAATTCAACGAAAACCCGTTGAAGCTTGTAGAAGAGGCTCAAAAATCGGGAGCTAAGAGTGACGATGAAATTAAGAAGTGGATAGTCGAGAGATTGAAGGAAGGCAGTCTGAAGTTCGCAATAGAAGATCCAGATGCTGAAGAGAACTTGCCGAGAGTCTGGTTCATCTGGAGAGGAAACGCTATAGGATCAAGTCCCAAGGGTCACGAGTTCTTCCTAAAGCACTTTGTCGGTGCTCCGAACAGCAACGCGATGGCTAAAGAAGTTGCTAAAGATTTGGTTGAGGAAGTTGTCTGGAGAGAAGCTCCAGAAGGTAAGCTGGACTTAATCGTTGACTTGAACTTCCGAATGGACACCACTGCCGTCTACTCAGATATCGTTCTGCCAGCAGCCCACTGGTATGAGAAGAACGACATTCAATCCACAGATCTTCACACGTTCATCAACTGTCTCGGAGCGGCGACATCTCCAGCT
>NZ_WANY01000073.1:0-6524 GCF_015521575.1 Ferroglobus sp. | reverse complement strand
CCTCTCTCCTTCCGCATCTGCCGCATACCTTTTCTATTACCGCAGATTCAAAAGCTTCCTTAACGGCAGCAGCGTTTCTCTCCCCAAACCTCTCCGAAACGAGTTTTTCGAGAGAGCCTAAATCGAGTTTTGGAAAAACTCTGAGAAAAGCTCCGAGCATAGGTAGGTTTACTGCCGGCAAATCTCCAAGAAACAGACCGTTTTTGATGGCTATTCTTGTCGCGTCAACTCTAACGAGAGAAACGCTTTTATCAACCTCAACTTCAAATTTTTTGCTCGCATTTACTATTACAAAGCCATTTTCCTTCAGCCTATGAAAGACCGTACTATTCAAAATTTTCAAGTCAAAAACAACGATGTAATCGGGATCGTACACCAGACTCCTCTTCCTAATCTTTTCTGTAGAAATTCTTGTAGAGGCTACAACTGGAGAACCTCTTCTCTCAGCTCCGAAGAAAGGTATGGACTGGGCTTCGTAGCCGTTAAGGAAAGCAACCTCCGCAAGTATTTTCGAGGCTGTAACTACTCCTTGCCCACCCCTACCGTGAAACCTGATTTCCCACTCCACAAATAGATATTCGAATCGAAACTATATAACAAAACGATCAATCATGATCGTTTTCAATAAAAAATTTTATTCAAATGCCTTGATGTCTAACAAATGTGGTTCTCTGTCCCTCAGCTCCTCGATGATCCTCCTTATTATTTTTAATTCGGCTGTCCTTAAGTGATGCAGACACGTTGACTTGGCTATTCCAAAACTCTTTGCAAGCTCGTTTACGCTCGTTTTCCTCGGCCATTCGAAGTATCCTCTTTTGTAAGCACATATCAAAACCTTCTTCTGTTTCATCGAAAGACTCCTGAGAATTTCCCCTATAACGTCTTCAACCCTCTCATCTTCCAAGGAGCGAAGATTCGTTATGCTCAAAACCTCCACCTCAATATCTTCGAGCTCCATGAGTTTGTTCAAAGTCTCGCTCAGCTTTTCCTCATCAACGAGAATTACCCAGTACTCGAATCCGTTTGAGATGGAAATTCTCATAGGCATGAATTCAAGGGAGAAAACTTTTTCGTAGAAAGTCGTGTGGGGTGGAAATCTCGCATGTATGTCCGCTTCGAGATCGTTCTTTCCTATTACGTAAACTTCGTGAGCGTATTCGCTGTAGTTCTCTATATCTTCGATGAACTCCTTTAGATCCTCGTAGCTTTCAGCGACAAGGTGGAAATTTGCTCTTACTTCATTCTCAAGCTTGAATAACCCGTTAGAAATCAAACATACGCGAGGGTGATCTTTAGTAGATTCGATACTCCAACAGTTGGGATGCCAGAGCTTGAGAATTACCTTTTTCAAACCCATCATTTTAACGCACCTTAATACTTACTCTGGCTTTTAATATTATTAATCATGTTTCGACCATGGTCAAACGATACTCTTTTTAGCAATCGGCAAGATCGTTTTTTGTGATCTACGATTTGCCGCTTTTCAGACCACCGAGTGAAGCCAAAAGCGTAATCCTTCAAGCCACAATAGGCTGCTCCCACAATAAATGCACCTTCTGCGGATCTTACAAGATGAAAAAGTTCAGAGAGAAAAGTTTGGAGGAGATTCGAAGAGATTTGCTAATTTTAAAGGAATTTTACCCCGATGCAAGAAGGATGTTCATTGCAGACGGGAATGCTTTTTGCATTTCCACGGAAAAGCTTCTCAAGATCATTTCGATGGCGAAGAGAGCTTTCCCTAAACTTGAAAGGATTTCGATATACGCCACGCCAATGGATGTTCTTGAGAAGAGTGATGAGGAGATTGCTGAACTCGCTAACAATGGTTTAAAGCTGATTTACCTCGGAGTAGAATCTGGAGACGATGCGGTTTTAAAAGAGGTTAAGAAAGGCGCGACGAGCAGAGAAATCCTCAAAGCCGGAAGGAAAGCGATAGAAAACGGAATGATGCTTTCGGTTACAGCCATACTCGGACTTGGTGGGAGGAAAAGAAGCGAGGAGCATGCGATCAATACGGCGAAACTCCTAAACGAGATGAAACCCCATTACACAGCCTTTTTAACACTGATCGTCGTCGAAGGTACTCCACTCCACAGGAAAGTTTTGAGAGGCGAGTTCGAGCTGTTGAACAAGAGAGAGCTGTTACTTGAGCTTAGGAGAATTGTGGAACAGCTCGAATACAAAACAGTCTTCAGAGCCAATCACGCTTCGAACTATCTCCCCCTGAAAGCGAACCTTCCCGAAGAGAAAGAAAAGTTGTTAAAACAGATTGATTTCGCTTTAGAGCATCCAGAGGTTCTTAAACCTGACTATCTGAGAGCTCTTTAATTCGTCTCTTTTAACGAGTTCCACAAGCTGGACTTTCGCTCCGAAACTTTCGAAGAGTTTCTCATAAAAATCGGCGTATTCCTTCTCTTTCCATCCAGCGTAAGAGATGAACAGGAATACCTTTTTTCCCCTAAAAACGCCTTCTTTAAGAAGTTCCGTTATCGGAGGACAGTTGAAGGTCCACTTCGGGAAGCAAACAGCCACTCTGTAGTCCTTAATTCTAACATCATTAACCGGAAATCCGAGCAAGGGAAAGAAGGACAAAGAAAGCCAGAAAATGTACGGAGGATTTAGAACCGGCTTAATTTCGATGAGCTTCGCTTTAACTTCTTCAGCAAGAGTTCTGGCAATTTTTTTCGAATTGCCAGTGAAGGAGAAGTAAAGTACGCTACCACTCATCGAGCGAAAGTCGAATAAAGATCTTTAAGTATTTTTCATTTGATATGCTTTCGAAAAAAGCGATAGATGAGTTGATGCACGAAGTGGCTTTGAGAGTGCAGAAGTGGATAGAGTGGGATGCTGAGAGAGGTTTTTACCAAGCTAACATTCTTGAAAGAGACCTTTACGAGCACATCATTTATCCGAGAGTTCAGAACGCAAAATCCCAGCTTTTAAATGCTCTTCGCGAAAATCCGACTAACAGAAAGCTGATCGAACTCGTAGACAGAATCGGGAGATGGGAGGATTTGATAGAGAAGCTTTTCGTCGAATACTACAAGATCTGCGCGGAAAAGGAGCTGGATGAAGCTGAGGAATATTCGATCCTCGATGGGAATTACGAGAGCGATGAGTTCTTACACAGCAATCTCATAAGCTATTTGCTGAAAACCGGGAACGTGAAAAAGCTGACGTCTCCAGCCATAGAGTACAAAGGCAAAGTACTCTTCATGCCCCTAACGTACATAGAAAGAAGATTCGGCTTTCGAATCTACGAAGTCGAGAAAATTATAGAGGACATCCTCGCCGAAGAGGAGCTTCACAAAGTTCTCACGAAACTTTTCGGCGAGGAGGTGAGTAGGAAGTTCGATAACATAGCTGCTAAGCTGAGGAATGAAAAAGAATAAAAGAAGAATTTGCAACTCACTTTGTGGAGAGGCAGCTCGTTAGAGGCTTCATAGACGGCTCCCTTTCAACCCTCGGAGTTGTCATTGGAGCATCTGGGGCGGAGATATCGATTATAATAGCTGCCGGAATCGGTGGAGGAGTGGCTAACGGTCTGTCCAACGTATTCGGAGCCTTCACAGCCGAGAGAATTGAAGAGGAAATGCAGATAGTCAAGATAGAGAGAGCTATGCTTAAGAATTTAAAGGAAACTGAAATCTACAAGAGTGTCAGGAGAAAAGTTTTGAAAAAAAGCCTCATTGACGGCGTTTCTACGATTTTCGGCAGCGTTATAGTTGTTCTACCCTTCTTCTTTGCGTTGGTGTTGAACGCAAGTCCATTCTTCGCAACCCTCGTTTCGATAGCCCTCACAACGGTGGCTCTTGGGCTGATAGGACTATACCTGGGGAAGCTCTCAAAGGAAAATTTAGCCATTTCATTTGCTAAGATGGCAGCCTTCGGAATAGTGACGGCTTTTCTTTCAATGCTCGTTGAGAAAGGTGTGCACTTTGCCCTCGGTTAATTCGAATTACGTATGTATTACAAACGCAAACGTTTTTCCCCACTCAATCCTTCAACCTCCCATGTACGAGGTTTTGAAGGGAAAAGACTTCACGGATCTGTTAAAAGGAAATGTCAGCTTCGTTTTGTGCATAGGTAACACGAAGACAGCGGAAATTCCGGGAATCACGGTGGCTGGAGCAAATCCGGATTTGATAAAGTTCACCCCACCGGCTGATGCGGAGCTCTTGTATTACGGAAAATGCAAAAGTATTCCCTTCCCTCCAGCTACACCAGACGGAAAGCCAACTCCAGCTTTAATCACCTACACAGCCCTCAGACTCGTCAAACCGCAGCTCTTCGTTGTTGATTCGGGGCTAATGATCAAACCGAAAATTCCCTACGTGTCTATAAACGCTCCGGTTGGAGAAAACATATACGAAAGAGACGCTATGAGCATTGAAAGTGTTGAAGAGGCTTTCGATTACGCCAAAATTTTCGGTAGGGAGGTTTCTAAGAATTCCGACTGTTTGATGATTGCGGAAAGTATTCCTGCAGGAACAACAACTGCCGGAGCTGTTTTAAAAGTTCTCGGAAAAGAGCCGAGGGTTTCGTCAAGCATGCCGGAAAATCCCGTTGAGATAAAGATGAAGGTTATCGAGAAAGCAGCGAGCAGAGTAAATTCGGAAGACCCCCTCGAAATAATTGCTAAGGTTGGAGATCCAGTGATGATCGGAGTTTTAGGAGTGGCTTTAGGCAGCGAAAAACCAGTTGTTTTAGCCGGTGGAACTCAGATGGCAGCCATAGCGAACCTCATCAAGCTCTTTGAAGAGAAATTCGAGGTGAACATAGCCACCACGAAATACATAGCTAAGGACAGAACAGCCGACATAGTCGGCATTACTCCAGAAGACGCGAATGTTGTGGCTGTAGATCCCCTACTCAAAAATTCGAGCAAGGAAGGGTTGAGAGCTTACGAAGAAGGTTTTGTTAAGGAAGGAGTTGGAATGGGTGGAGCGACGCTTTTAGCTTACGTGAAGGGATACGAAGATGCGTTTTTGAGGGAAATCGAGAAGGACTACGAAAAAATAGTGGGTTAGGCAAACGGATGCTTCGCTTCCTTCCTCTTTTCTTCCACTTCTTCAGGAGTGGGCAAATTCTTCACAGCTCTTTCTATAGCCAGCTTCGTGGCTTGGTAGTTGTACTCGTAGATCTTCTTTTTATCCTCAGCTGCCGGGTGGATGAAGACGTTGGCAACGATGCACCACTCGTCTATTTTGTCCCTTGGAATTATTCCCTCCTTCACTGCATCAGCCACGGCATCAGCAACAGCTTTTTGTGCGGGTCCGAAGATAAGTTCCCCCTGCTTCATGTTCTTTATCGTCACGGTTGGAACTATTACTGTTGGCGGCTTAACAGCCAAGTTCGGAGCTATTATCGCCGTAAGACCTCCGTGTCCTTGAGATGGGGCTCCTAAAGCCATCGCAAAAGCTATTCCAACCGGCCCGTCTCTCCTACCTATCAAAATATCTACGTGAGCAACCTCGTTTCCCTCTCCAACTAACGCTTCGCCTGTCATTAAAACGTCGTGGTGGGTCATATCTAAATATTAAAAAATTCTCTTTGATATAATTTTCTGTGGAGTGGTTAAATTCTCAAAAACTCGTAAGCCTCGTGCTCTTCAAAAGTGTACTTTACTTTACTGAATTCCCTCTTTAAAGAGATAACATCTTCTCTCACACTTTCGACGCTTCTCCTGTCCAAGATTACATCGGCTATCAGCTTAGCTATAACGTCCATCTCATCTTCCTTCATACCAAGCCTCGTAACCTCCTGAACTCCGATTCTTATTCCCGAGGGATTTTCGGTATCTTTAATCGAGTCCCAAGGTAGTAGGTTTTTGTTCAGAACTATGTTGGCTCTTTCAAGCTTCTTAGCGATTTTTGCTCCTCCTCCTTGTTTTTTAACATCCACAGCCACTTGGTGCGATTCGGTAAAGCCGAGATCTTCTCCTAAAACCTTTAAACCCTCTTCAGCCAATTTCTCCGCAAGCCTTTTCGCATTTTTGACAGTCTGCTCAGCATAATCTTTCCCGAACTCTTTGAATTCCAACGCAGCGACAACCAATCCGGCTAATGTATTTAAATGGTGATTGCTCACGACTCCGGGAAAAACGGCTCTATCAACTTTCTCTGCCAACTCCTCTTTGCAAGCGATTATGGCTCTCTGCGGACCAAAAAACGTTTTATGAGTAGATGCCGTTAAAACATCAGCTCCTTCCTCCATCGGACTTTGGAACTTGCCTCCCGCTATAAGCCCAAGAACGTGGCTTCCGTCGTACATGACTTTTGCGTTAATTTCAGCAGCGATTTCCGAAATCTCTTTGACCGGATGCGGAAACAGGAAAAGGCTTCCACCTAACACGAAAAGTTTCGGTTTCTCTTTCTCCGCAAGCTTTTTAGTTTCGTCAACGTCTATGTTCATGCTTTCAGCGTCAAAAGGGTAATGTACTATCTGCAAACCCCTTAAGCCTGCAGCAGAATACTTTTCGTGACTTATGTGGCCTCCAGAGGGGATTGAGAGGGCGAATATCT
>NZ_WANY01000072.1:0-6557 GCF_015521575.1 Ferroglobus sp. | reverse complement strand
TCTCCAAGGTGTCACTCGATGAAAAGAGGATTGAAAGAGAAAAACTCGAACCCGCTTGAACCTGTGCTCGAAATCGTCTCGATGAAAAGAGGATTGAAAGAAATAGGTGGTTAAGAAGTCGTGAGGAGCTGAGGTGATTTAGAAGCTTTAAACTCGTTCGAGCAAATCTCCTATGACAACTCCAATGAGAAAAATAACTACGAAATATAAAATTACAAAAAGAATAGCAAAAAAGCCAACTCCAGCCAAAAATAGTACTGCGGGATGGGGTAAAATTAAGAATGATGCGATTGCTAAAATTATTCCGAGTATTATCGAGACTTTCAGCGCTGCTTTCAGAATGCCGAACAAGTCCTCTTTCCCTTTTCTTGAATAACCGTAAATTATGCCGAGGAGGAAAGTTAAAATTTCTAAAATCATTTTAGAATCCCGCGTAAACCTCTTCTCTCGAATGAACGACTATTCCTTCATCGGTTATGTCGTAGGGGTGAATCTTTTTGCTGTGGTTCGTTCCTCTTAGCTTGTAGATTTCCAAGCTTCTGATTCTAACGTTTTCACTTCTTGTGTAGTAAAGGACTATGGTTCCCTCCGTAACGAAATTCTCAACGCCAAATCTGCTTATAGCTCCAGATTCAATAACTTCGGCTGTTAAAATTGATGTCAAACCGAGAACTTCGAGAGTCGTGCTTATCTTAAGAAGCTCAACTCTGAACTTGGCGGGATCGTTTATTGCAAAGCCTATTGCTGTGGTAGAATCGAGAGCCGCTCTCCTCGCTCCGATTTCGTCCTGAATTGTGATTATCTGATCAATTAAACTTCTCGTGTCGAAAGGTCTGACATCTATGTACTTCTCATCGCTTGGCAAACCTATTTTCGTTGAGGTCGCATCAACGATTGCGAGCATGTTTTCGTCTTCAAGCTTCTCCAAATCCCATCCGAAGACAGCAAAATGCTCTCTCAAATGTTGCGGTCTTTCTTCGGTTGCAATGAAAATTCCGGGCTCATTATAAAGAGTAGCGCCATTTACTAAGAACTGCATCGCAAAGATGGTTTTTCCAGAACCAGAAGGACCAGCTATTAGTACAGTTCTATCTCTTATTAGTCCTCCCTCGCAGAGTTCGTCAAAGCCCGGTATGCCGGTTGGACACCTCTCAAGTTTGATTTTCATACAGCTGATAATCATCATATCTACTATAAAAAGTTAACCTCAAAACTTAAATTAAATGAGGATTTATCATAATACATGAGTAAAATAACCGTCAGTCTGATAAAGGCAGATGTTGGCAGCGTAGCCGGACACACGACTGTTGCTGACGAGCTTATTAAAGTTGCGGAAAGCAACCTTTCCGAGGCTAAGGAGAGCGGACTGATAATAGACTTTAGAGTTTTCAAGGCTGGGGACGATCTGGAGCTTCTGATGACCCACACAAAAGGCGTGGATAGCGAAGAAATTCACAGACTCGCATGGGAGACGTTTGAAAAAGCGGCTGAAAAAGCCAAAGAATTAAAGCTTTACGGAGCCGGGCAAGACCTTCTTGCCGATGCTTTCAGCGGAAATGTGAGGGGAATGGGTCCGGGAGTTGCGGAGATGGAGTTCACCGAGAGAAAAGCCGAGCCAATCATAGCTTTCATGATGGACAAAACCGAGCCGGGAGCTTTCAATCTACCGATATTCAGGATTTTCGCAGATCCCTTCAACACCGCTGGCTTGGTAATCGATCCAAGCATGCATCAGGGATTCGTCTTCGAAATCTGGGACATAATGGAGCACAAAAGGGTTTTCATGAAAGCCCCCGAAGAAATGTACGACATCTTAGCTTTAATAGGAGCCAAGAGCAGATTCGTCATAAAGAGGGTCTTTCCGAAGCCCGGTGGAAAACTTCCGGAAGATGAACCTGTTGCTGTGATAAGCACGGAAAAACTGTATCAGATAGCTGGGGAATACGTCGGGAAGGACGATCCAGTGGCTTTGGTCAGAGCTCAGAGCGGATTGCCGGCGGTTGGAGAAGTTCTTGAGGCTTTTGCATTCCCGCATTTGGTGAGCGGGTGGATGAGAGGAAGCCACAACGGGCCGATAATGCCTGTCCCGTTTAAATATGCGAAATGTACGAGATTTGACGGACCTCCGAGAGTTGTGGCTGCAGGTTTCCAGCTGTCTAACGGAAAGCTGATAGGGCCAGTAGACATGTTCGACGATCCGGCTTTCGATTACACGAGGCAGAAGGCTATGGAAGTAGCTGAATACATGAGGAGACACGGACCCTTCGAGCCGCATAGATTGCCAAGAGAGGAGATGGAGTACACAACTTTACCGAAGGTCATGGAAAAACTTAAGGAAAGATTTGAAGAAATCTAAACCAACTTATTTTTTTGAAAGAAAGCATTTATATTCTTTCAAACCAGTAAAGATATCTTGATGAAGTTTACCGGGCAGTATTATTCCTTGCTCGAAAAGTTCATACCCAAGAGCTGGGAAAATCTTGTTGAGATAGAGGAGGAAGAGGACGAAGTCCTCCTTGAGGATTACTGGATATTCAAACCCTTTGTTTACGTTCAAATTGTCGAAAGCGATGGGAACGTAAGATATAAAATTTTTGAGCCAAACTTGACCGCTGAGGAGTACGAACTTCTTGAGGAGATATACTCCCACCTATACGATGTACTCATCTTAAGGGATTTGAAAATAAGCGTGGAAGAGAAGGCTGAGATTCTGGAAAACGCATTTAAAGAAATTCTTGAAATTCTTCCCTACGAAATAGACGAAATTTTATTTGCGAAGTACAACTACTACCTCTTTCGAGATTTTCTTGGATTCGGACCTATCGATCCTCTGCTGAACGACAAGTATATAGAGGATATAAGCTGCGATGGTTACAACATCCCGGTTTACGTTTTTCACAGAAAATACGGACATATCCCTACGGATCTCGTTTTTACCGAAGCGGAACTTGACAAATACGTCCAGTTCTTAGCTCAGATTTCTGGAAAGCACTTAAGCCATGGGAATCCGATGATAGATGCAACCTTGCCGGACGGAAGCAGGTTGCAAGCCACTTATGGAACAGAGATAACAACAAGAGGCTCGTCGTTCTCGATAAGAAAGTTTACAGAAAAACCTTTGATCCCCCTCGATCTTATCAGACTCGGAACTTATTCTGCTGAGCAGATGGCCTACTTCTGGCTTTGCATAGAGCACAAGTTAAACGTTCTCGTCGTCGGAGAAACGGCTGCTGGAAAAACGACAACGCTAAACGCGATCTTAATGTTCCTCCCGCCAAACGTCAAGGTAATTTCCATCGAAGATACGAGGGAGATCGTTCTTTACCATGAAAACTGGATTGCCGAAGTTACAAGAGAATCGACAACCGAGGATGAAAAGGAGATCTCGATGTACGATTTGCTGAAAGCGGCTTTGAGGCAGAGACCGGACTACATCGTCGTTGGGGAAGTCAGGGGTATTGAGGCTCAAACACTCTTTCAGGCGATGAGCACGGGACATGCAGCCTATGCAACCCTTCACGCCGGAGATATCCATCAAGCCATCTACAGACTCGAAAGCGAGCCTTTAAACGTTCCAAGGAGCATGATACAGTTTCTGGATGTTGTGGCGATACAAACCCAGTGGACGAGAGAAAAGACAAGGTTGAGGAGGGCGAAAAAGATGTACGAAATTCTTGGAATAGATCCAAACGATAAAAATCTCCTTATAAATGAGATCTACAGCTGGGATCCATATTCTGACTCTTTCGTCCAGGTTAATCCGCTGAAAAACCTTGAGAGAATTGCAATAATAAGAGGAGAAGATGTGGAGGATACTTTCAGGGAATTAACGAAAAGGGCTGAGTTCCTCAAATACCTCATGAATAAAGGAATTGAAGATTACAAGACCTTTACAAGCATGATCTACGCTTACTACAGGTATCCAGAAGAGACGTTCGAGGTGATTTACGAGGAGGGGAAGATTCGTGAGACAATCGAGGCTTGAAAGAATAGATCTCTTCTATCCTAAATTTCTTGCTAAATATTATTTTAAAAAATATTTAAAAAATAAAGAAAAATATTCCTGGATAGAAAGGAATTTGAAAGCTTCTCGATTGCCGTTAACGCTTCCGGAATTCTTGGCGATCGTAACTTTTTACACTCTCCTCTTTATTCCTCTTGCAGTTTTTCTGTCCTACGGAGCCTACGTTGTTTCTGGGAGCGTATACTCCTTCTTAACCAGCATCACTCCATTTTATTTTGGTGTGGCTAACGGAAAGCAAATTTTCTCGATTTTGGTCTCTTTGGTAGTTGGTGTGTTTACGATTCTGATAGTTAGATCTCTTCTTTTGAGAGTTCCCTCCATAATCGCAAGAGGCAGAAGGGCGAAGATCGATGCAACGCTTTACCATGTCGCAAGCTTAATGCTTGGAATGACCAAAGGGGGAACGCCTCTATTGGACATGTTCAAAACAATAGCTGAGGAAAGGCACGTCACCGGAGAGATCGGTAAGGAGTTTGCGATAATCGTTAGGAACGTCACGGTCTTCGGAAAGGATATCATAACCTCGATTAGGGAAGTTGCTTCAACAACGCCATCTCAAAAATTCAGAGATTTTCTTGAGGACTTGGCGAGCGTTCTTGAGGGAGGCAGCTCTTTATCCGAGTTTTTGGAGTTTAAAATCTCACACCTAACCGAAGAAAGGGAAAGAGCGTACGAGCTTTACGTGAGCAGTTACGAAATTTTAGCCGAGATTTACGTGGCTTTGCTAATAGTTGCTCCCCTCTTCTCGTTAATCGTTTTCGTGGTCATGAACATGATGAACGAGGATACGATGAACCTGATGAGGGCGATAGTTTACCTCTACATACCTCTTGGTGGTTTGGCGTTCATCTACCTTGTCAAATCCTCGAAGTTGCTTGAAGAGGAGAGGTGGAAGGGGGAAAGAGTGAGTGAAGTATTTCTCCATGCGACCGTCAGCGGAAACGGAGTTTCGAGGCTGAAGAGGAGGAGCGGAGTAAAGCTATTCGTTAAAAAAGCTCTGAGATGGATAGAGAGATCTATAAAAATGAGGTCGTTCCTTAGAAATCCGAAATTGAGTTTCATCTTCTCTGTTCCCATAGCGCTTGCCTTCTTCCTTATCTTTTACAAGGAATTGCGGATTGAAAGCGCTCTAACTTTTTCGTTCATACTTGCGGTTCTCCCTTATACGATCCTTTACGAGTACGCTTCTTACAAATTGAAGAGGCTTGAAAAGTATTTGCCTGACTTTCTGAGAGGTTTGGGGAGTTTAAACGAAAGCGGATTGAACATAGTGACTGCAATAAAAGTTATGTCTTCGAGCCAGCTTGGAGTTCTTACGGAAGAAGTGCAGAGGATTAGAAGGGATATTGAGTGGGGGAAGCTTGTTACAGAGGCTTTGGAAAGGTTTGAAGAAAGAGTTGGGAGTACGATAGTTTCCAAAGTCGTGTCGATAATCAACAGGGCTTTAATGGCAACGAGCAACGTTAGAGCGGCTATATTTGCGGCAGCAACCGATGTGGAGCTTCTTTTGGACTTTAGGGAGAGGTTGAAGAACGCCATGTTCTCTTACATGGTGATTATTTACGTAACCTTCGGAGTTTTCCTCTTCACGGTTGTGGTCATTCTCCAGAACTTCATCTCCGTTTTCTCGAACTTTTCTGTTGCTCAAATAGCCGGAGCTTATTTCAATCCTCCAAATTTAGATGAACTTTCCACCCTCTTCTACCACGCCTCATTAATCAACGCCCTCGTAAACGGGATAATAGCCGGAGTTATGAGCGAGGAAACGATTTCAGCCGGTTTGAAGCACTCCATCTTCCTAATGCTCGCATGCCTGTTCGTGTTCGCTTTCATCGTGGGGGTGGGGTTATGAGAGATTACGCTCTTTCTCCGGTTTTGGGATTCGTGTTAGTTTTCGCGATAATCGTTGCCATGATCGGGATAATTCAGACTCTATTCGTTCCAACCTGGATAAAGAGCGTGGAAGCTAAACATTACTTCTCTCTCAAGTCTGAGTTTGAAGAGCTCGTCGAGAAAGCCGTTGACGCAGCAAATGGTGGAATTAGCATAGCAAGTTTTGATTTAACCTTAAACTATCCGAGGTACCCTTTTTTGCTCACTCCAGCCACGACTTCAAGTAGTATAACCGTCAAGAAGATCGGAATAATCAACATATCTTCACAGCTTTTATCGAATCCGATACAATTTGATCTTCTCTCCGTAGAATTTGAGCCGAGTTACAATTACCTTGATGTGGATAAGGAAATTATGATCCTCGGAGATTACTTCACGAAAGAAGGGAAAATTATTGGAGAAAGCATTCTCTACGACGGGAATAATGTGTATCTCGTTATTGTTAACATCTCCGAAGGAACTTACGCAGGAAAAGAAAGAATAATTCTCTACGGAAACCCGACCTTTACGCTGAACTCAGCAGATGTAACGATAAAACTCAACGACAACGCATGTAGCCAATACAGTTGGTATCTGAATTTTACAAACAGTACTGTTCCGAATTCAAATAGAGAGTCCTGTTCGGTGACGTTTCCAGCTG
>NZ_WANY01000071.1:0-5832 GCF_015521575.1 Ferroglobus sp. | reverse complement strand
ATATATATTGAGGATGATTCCCGAATTTGAAAAGCTGAACAAGGAGCTCCAACGCTACGACGTCCTCGAATACGATCACTATTCAAACGAGCTGAAAATCATCAGAGCGAGTGAAATAATCAGGAGGACGAAGCATTATGGTTAAGCGAAAAAAGTTCATCACAGTAGAGGAGATTATAGAAATCCATAAGGAGATTATTGAGAAATACGGTGGAGAATCGGGAATTTTAAACAGAGGAGAACTTGAATTCATTGTAGATTGGGTAAACAGCCACCCACGTAAGTCAATTCACTGGAAAGTTGCCATTCTGCTGAGAGGTATAGTTTCCGGGCATCCATTTGTAGATGGTAACAAAAGAACGGCATTCGAAGTAGCAGATACAATTTTGAGGTCTCATGGGTATAGATTCAAAGCCTCTAAATCCCAGATCCTGAAATTCATACTGGAACTTGCGATTGAAGGAAAAAGCATTGACGAAATAATTAAATGGCTTAAAGAAAATACTGAAAAGAAGGGAGGAGCATGCCGTCAAGAAAGAAGAGAAGAATAAAGGAAATGAAAGATGTTCTTAGACCGGAATACAGAAAAGCCTTAGAGGAGAGTATGAAAGAATACGATGATCTGCTAAGAGAACTTGCTAAGCTCTGATTGTTCCTACTCATTTTTATATTGCTGTAACAATTTTGGAACATGAATACACCAGCTGGCAACCCTCCCGGCTGGTGGAAGATTTCCGTAAGCATAAAGAACCTAAAAAAGCTCGATGAGATTAAAGCGGAACTTGAGAAGCAAACGGATAAGAAAATCAGCTACAACAAGGTTATTGAACATCTTATAGAGCTCTGCTTCAAAAGCTGTTCATGTAATTTCATAAACACATAAAATAAATAGCTATTTTCACGAAGGAGGATAAAGTGGGTGAGGCGTTAGTATCTCCTCACGACCCCCTTCCCAAGAATGAAGCGAAAAATCTGGAACTGATTTTCAGCGTTCTGATGAAAAACAGGCTGAGATTGGGAAGTTCGATAAAAAGTGGTTCTTTAAGTTCAAAAAATACGGAATTAAAACGTATCTGGATAAGGAGAGGTTAGCTCATCTGCTCTACAAGTATCGAAAGTTGGTTTCTTTGAGTTAATGGGCAAAATCGAGAAAAGCGAGGGATAAGCGATGCGGAGATTAAAATCCCCCACGATAAGCTTGATACGAAGGAGGTTTTTGACGAAAATAGATACTGGAGAGATTAAACACCCTTCAGCCCTTGTTGATGCGATGGAGAAGGTTAAGAGAGCGTTGTATGTACACGTGGGCTTACGAGACGATCAGATACCTCTCCGATGGTCGTTGGATTCTCGAAGTATCCCTTCGCTCAAGCTCGAAAATCCTCAGAGAGGAAATTGAGAGCTATGGAGAAGTTCCTAAAAGCGCTGAATTATCTTGATGCAGTTCTGAAAAAGGAGAAGATTAAAGCGAAAGGAATTAGCATCTCAAGATAAAGTTCAGCAAAATCAAGGAGATTCAGCAAGTTGAAGTTGATAGGATCGTAGTTAAGGTCTTCATGTATCCTTCAGGGGCTGAGCACATCAGGGTATTTTTCCACTTCACGCACGACGGCAAACCTATGGTTATCGGGGAAATCTTTAAAGGGAACGGTTGTAGAGTTGCTAAACTCAACGGGCTTTTGGGAGTCAAAGTTATTTAACTTGGAAGGAAAACGACATCCCATGAAGGTGAAGATAAAAGTCGGTAAAGTCGAAGTTACAGCGGAACTCAACGAGTCTATTGCCCCAAAAACCGTGGAAGCGATAAAGAAAGCGTTACCGATAAAAAGCAAAGCTAACAGATGGGGAGACGAGGTTTATTTTCATACAAACGTAAACGTATCAGTTGAAGAAAATTCTAAAGAAGTTGTAGAGGTTGGAGATGTAGCCTACTGGATTCCCGGAAAAGCGATATGTCTATTTTTTGGAAAAACACCGATAAGCGACGATAAAATAAGACCGGCAAGTGCCGTAAACGTAATCGGAAAGATTCTGGACGATCCGACGGTTTTAAGAGAAGTTAAGGACGGAGACGAAGTTACAGTTTTTGAAGTTGAATCCCAATAAATTTTTAAATAATTCCCACGTAACTCTTTAGCAATGGATGAGTTCGAAGAGTACATAGAAATATACGAAGTTGAAGAGGACGAATTTGAAGAAGACGACGAGAGATTGGCTGAAATATATAGGTTATTCGTGAAGCTGTTGAATCAGCTTGAGAACCTCAAAAGTTTCGAATTGAAGGAAGCAGCATCCCTCATGATGATTAAAGAGCTCGTAAACGACGATAAAGTTCTCGCCGGGCTTGCGACGAAAATGCTTCAGGATATGATATACAACCTCGATGAGGATGCGAGCTACTCTTCGTAGAGGTATGTAGAAAGAAAAAAGTATTTAAATTTTAACGATTCTAATACATATTCGTGGAAGTTAGAAAACTCCAGCTTATCGGCGGCTCAAGCTACATGGTAAGCTTACCCAAGGACTGGGTGAGGAGTAACAAGCTTAAACAAGGGGATGAGCTTCTCCTTCTAATCGAAGACGATATTGTGAAGATAGTCCCAAAAAAGATTAGCGAAGATTACAGGATCGTGAAGGCGAAAATAACGAACATTCCAAGATACGACGAGAAGTTTCTTGAGAGGTTTATTTACGCTTTATTTATCCAAGGGCTTGACGAGGTAGAAATAGAGGATAAGGGGCTGACTCCGAGAGTTATAGCTAAAATCAGCAGCATAGTCCACTCGATAATAGGGATGGAAGTGATAGATGCATCTAACGGAAGAGTTGTTTTGAGAAGTTTAACATCTTCGGAGTTGGATGTCAACGGAGTTTTGAACAGAATGGCTCAGATAATAGAAGGAATCTTTGACGGAATAGTGGATTGCATGACGTTAGGAGATATGGAAGGATTGAAAGACGTTAAAAACTTGGAAGGGGACACCGACAGGCTTTATCTCCTTGCGATAAGGCTTGAGAACAGGATAATGAAGGACATATCTTCCCCATCAAGGTGGAACGAGCTGAGGCACATTCTCGGAATGAGGCTTGTTGCAAAGTTTTTGGAGGAGATAGCAGACGACTTACACGACTTTTCAGAGAAGCTTCCGGAAATATCCGAGAAGTTCAAAGGAAACCTTCTCATGTTCTTGGAAGATTTAAACAGTGCCTTCTCGAAAGTTATGAAAGCATATATTTCCGGCGATGTGGACATGGCTGAGGATTCTATTTCTCAAGCCAACGAAATAGAGGAAGTTCTGCTCAAAGAGCTTGAAAAAGGTGACGCAAATTACAGAGTTGCGATTTATTCGCTTATCGATGTTTCCAGAAACCTCAAATCTATAGGAGAGGTTGCTTTTAACAAAGCTGTGAGGGAAAGGTATTTAAGCTGAATCGTTTTTCGTTTTTTCTCAGCCGATGAACGATGACAGAAATGTGAAGGAGGGAGATGAGTATGAGCGTGTACGTGAGATTTGAGGTTCCCGAGGAGTTGCAGCAGGAAGCTCTTGCCTTGCTTGAAAAGGCGAGAGAGACAGGAAAAATAAAGAAGGGCACAAACGAGACGACAAAAGCTGTGGAGAGAGGTTTGGCGAAGCTCGTTTACATAGCAATGGACGTCGATCCTCCGGAGATCGTAGCTCATTTGCCCCTACTCTGCGAGGAAAAGAACATACCGTACGTTTACGTGAAATCTAAGGAGGATCTCGGAAAGGCTGCTGGAATTGACGTTGCAGCAGCATCGGCAGCGATAATTAATGAAGGAGAGGCTAAGAAAGAACTTGAAGAATTGATTAAGAAGATTAACGCTTTGAAGAAGTAAGTTTTTATACCCTTTTTTGCTGGGTGAAAGTATGGAAGAGGACATCGCTCCAGCTGAGGTAATAGAGATTATTGGTAGGACCGGAATGCACGGTGAGGCTACTCAGGTAAAGGTTAGGATCCTCGCGGGAGAGAACAAGGGAAGAATAATAACAAGGAACGTTTTCGGACCAGTGAGGGTAGGAGACATCCTGATGATTAAGGAAACCGCAAGAGAAGCCAAGAAGCTCACGGTGAGGTGAAATAAATGGAAAAAAGAGTCTGCTCATTTTGCGGCTACGACATAGAGCCGGGAACAGGGAAAATGGTTGTAAGGAGGGACGGAAGAATACTCTACTTCTGCTCAAGGAAATGCGAGAAAAACATGCTTGAATTGAAAAGAAATCCAAGGAAGTTGAAGTGGACGAAGTATTACGCAAGGAAGTGAAAGAATGGAAAGGACGTTCGTGATGGTAAAGCCCGATGGAGTTAAGAGAGGGCTCATTGGGGAAGTGATAAAGAGAATCGAACAGAAAGGACTGAAAATCGTTGCGATGAAGATGATCGAAGTTTCGAAAGAGCTTGCAGAAAAGCACTACGCAGAACACAAAGAGAAGCCGTTTTTCCAGAATCTCATTTCGTACATAACTTCTGGACCAGTTGTTGCGATGGTTGTGGAGGGAAAGGAAGCTGTAAAAGTTATGAGAAACCTTGTAGGAAAAACGAATCCTATAGAGGCTTCTCCGGGAACGATAAGAGGAGACTTCGCGATGGACATAGGAAGGAACGTTGTTCACGCCTCTGATTCGATCGAATCTGCCGAAAGGGAGATTTCGCTCTTCTTCAGCAAGGAAGAAATTCTTAGCTACGAGAGAGCCGACGAAAAGTGGATATATGAAGAAGCTTAGAACTCCGATAGTTGCTGTTCTTGGACATGTAGACCACGGGAAAACTACGCTTTTAGACAAGATTAGGAACACGAGAGTGGTGGCTAAAGAAGCTGGAGGGATAACTCAACACATCGGAGCTACGGAGGTTCCGATAGATCTCATTAAAGAAATTTGCAAGGAACTATGGCCAAAAAACATAACGATTCCCGGTCTTCTTTTTATTGACACTCCCGGACACAAAGCCTTCACGAACTTGAGAAAGAGGGGTGGAGCTTTAGCCGATTTGGCAATTCTTGTAATCGACATTAACGAGGGGTTTAAACCTCAAACGGAAGAGGCGCTAATGATTTTGAGAACTTTCAAAACTCCCTTTGTCGTTGCGGCTAATAAAATAGATAAAATCCCGGGATGGCAAAGTTTCGAAAACCAACCTTTTTTGAAGAGTTTTCAGCAGCAGGATGATGTCGTTAAGCAGAGACTTGAGAACAAGATTTACGATTTGATAGGTGAACTTTACAAGTACGGATTTTCGGCTGATAGGTTTGACAGAATAAGGGATTTCACAAGGACTGTAGCGATAATTCCCGTTTCCGCTTTAACTGGAGAAGGAATCCCGGAGCTTTTACTTGTTCTCGTAGGTTTAGCCCAGAGGTATTTGGAGAAGAACCTCAGACTCCACGTCGAAGGGAAAGCTAAGGGAACTGTGCTTGAGGTTAAGGAGGAGAAAGGGCTTGGAATAACGATGGATGTCATAATCTACGACGGAACGCTTAGAGTAGGTGATAAAATTGCCATTGGTGGAGTAGACGGAGTTGTAGTTACCCACGTGAGGGGGATACTCAAGCCAAGACCCGCTCAGGAAATAAGAGTGGAAAGCAGGTTCAAGAGTGTAAAGGAGGTAACTGCTGCAGCTGGAGTAAAGATAGTAGCTCCGGGAATAGAAAACGTCGTCGCTGGTAGCGAGTTTGAAGTCGTCGAGAGTGAGGAAGACGTAAAGAAGTTCGAAGAGAGAATTAAGAGAGAGATTGAAGAAGTTACGATAAAAACCGACGAAGAGGGAGTAGTTCTGAAAACAGACACTCTCGGAAGTTTGGAAGCTTTAGTT
>NZ_WANY01000070.1:0-5153 GCF_015521575.1 Ferroglobus sp. | reverse complement strand
TTCCCCCTTAAGACCCCTATAGTTGCTTCTCTTCTGTCGAGGACTATTAAGCCGTAAACTTTCTTCTCCTTCAACATTTCTTTTAGTGGATCGAGGTAAAACCTTGAATCGCAGTGGTACTTGTACATCGGAACAGGCTCGGGGGGAATTATTATTTCGGTTATGTGCTTTTCTTTTCCACCTCCCAGATCTATTACACCGCTTATTATTACCATTCCGTTTTCTGGAGGTTTTCTGAACATCTTCAACCTCTGAAGAATAGCCTCAAGTCCCGCTAAAACGTTCGTTCTGGTCTGCTTCGATTTGATGTTCGAAGCTTGGCTGAGCTCATTCCTAAGCTGATTGGCAACGTCAGCTATATTTTTATTCGGAGGAATGTAAAGTGTGATAAGCTCAGTCCCTCTTCCTTTGTATTTTTCAAGCTCCTCAAGTTTCCTCTTGAACTCGTATTTAAGCTTGGCTTCCATCCAACCACCTCTCTACCCTTTTCTGCCAAGATCTTATCGCTCTGAGCAAGTCTATTCTTCTAAACTCCGGCCAGTACACGTCGCAGAAGTAAGCGTATTTTGAAGCGGACTGCCAGATAAGGAAATTCGACAATCTCATCTCTTTTCCCGTTCTGATTATTATATCCACGGGCATGTTTTCATAGAGGTTTTCTTCTATCATTCTGAGGTTTATCTCCTCTGCTTTTACCTCGCCATTTAAAACTTTTTCCAACACTTTTCTTACCGCTTCAGCTATTTCCTGTCTTGCTCCGTAGGCTATGGCAATGTTTAGCCTGAAATTATCGTAGTTTTTCGTTTTTTCTTCAACTAAAGAGGCAGCATCTAAAACTTCATTTGGCAAAAGCTCTTTTTTTCCAATTATTCGAACTCTGACTTTGTTTTTATGTATTCTCTTATCTTCTGCAAGTCTGAAAAGCTCTTTTCTAATTAGCTGAAATATGTTCCTTTTCTCCTCCTCACTCCTCCTGAAATTTTCGGTTGAAAAAGCAAAAACCGTGAGGGTTTTTATTCCAAGCTCGTAGCACCACTCCAAAACTTTTTCAGCTTTTCTTGATCCAAAAAAATGCCCCATCTGAGGAGGTAAACCTCTTTTTCTCGCGTATCTTCTATTTCCATCCATTATTATCGCAATGTGATTCGGCATCCTCTTCTTCTTAACTTCTCTTTCTAAAAGGAGCTCGTAAATTTTCCTGATCATTTCTCCTCGACCTCCTGTAGGATTTCCTTGACTATACCTTCGTATTCTTTTTTCAGATAATATTTATTTTTCTCACCAATTTCAAGTTTGAGAATTCCGAGTCTTGCACTCATCAAACCAACCATTGCCGAAACTCCCCGAATGTTTAGGTTGTATCCCATATTTGCGAGTCTTTTCTGGATCTCCTCGGTAGTAAGCTTCTCTCCGCTAAGGACGATTTTAAGGAGAGCTTTTCTTATTCCACTCCTATCCCTCTCCAAGTACTTCCTTAGCCTTCTTATAACTTCCTCGTTCACGAACTCACCCCAGAGGAGTTTTCGATATCAGCAGCCTGTTGTAGGTCGGATATCTTTCGACGATGTAGACTTTTACACCTTCCTTCCTAAGCGTTTCAGCGTTTTCTTCAGCGAACTCCATGCTTACTTCAAATCCCTCATCTGTTTCGAAGAAATCAATACCGTTGGACGTTAATATTTTTCTGATTTTTTCCTTGTCACCTTCCAAGTAGCCACATAGGACGGTACCTTCGCTTGTGACCTTGTAAAAATCGGGAAGGTTAAAACCCATTCTTATGAGCCTCCTTCTGAACTGGGCTATGTCTTTGAATCTCACGCTGCAGAAGTGAAACTTCTCAACTTTTTCAGCGTACTTCATAGCGATCTCCTTGCTGTTCTTAGCCTCATAGAATTCTCCTATTTCCCATCCTCTTCTTTCAAGTTCGAGGTAATTCGTCGCTGAGAATTCGAGCTCGTTAACGTTCAAAAATATGTCTTCCTCGTTTACAAGCTCTATGATCTCCTCCTCGTACTTCACAGCCGGAATTTCAATGCCAGTTTCCATTCCGTACTTTTTCGCCAATCTAACGCTTTCTCTGTAAATCTTAGAATTTTCAAGATGGGGCGGGTGAAATCTGATCTCGTCCAAGCCTGCGTTGGCGAGCTTTTTTATAGTCTCTTCTTTAGCAGGAACGCTCGTGTAGAGGTGGGTGTGCAAGTCGTTAAAAGTCTCTATGACTTCCACCACGTAGTCAAGCTTTAGCAGAGGTTCTCCTCCGGTTATTGCTATCCCTTCGGCACTCATCGCATTTATCTCTTCGGCAATATCCTCTAAGCTTTTTACGGGTCTTTCGTTGGCGTAAACGACATCTCTTCCCTTTTTCTCTTCACTAATCGGGCAGTAATAGCAACTGCTCTGACATTTTCCCGTGACGAATAGGACGAGTTTCGCTCCTCTTCTACAAATTTTACAACCCTCGCTTAGGTAGCTGTAAAAGCTTCCCGCCTCGATTCTCTTCATACTTTTTTAAACCTCTTTTTCACCCATTCAATACCAAGGGACTTTATAAAGTATCCCGCCCTCGGTCCGTAGTTTTTGCCAAGAATCGCTTTGTATATCGCCTGAAAAGCCTTTGCTGGCTTTACGTTCAATTCCCTCGCAACTTCGTAAACGAGCTGGTGGATTCTTTCCGGACTCATGTCCTCCTCAAGCTTCTCCGCAAAAGTTCTGAGGAATCTTCTTTCTTCCTCGCTGAATTCTGCGTCTATCTCTTCTTTAATCTTGAATTTCAGGTTTTCTGGTGCGAACTTCTCAAGCCACCTTTTCGCATATATCAACCTTCTCTCTACGTCTTTTCTTACCGTATCATCGACATGATACGTTCTCGACAAGATTTCGAGGGCTTTTTCCAAATCCCAGTTCGCTATCTGCCCGACAACAACAAGGTGTCTGAAGGAGACGTCGGAGTAAACAACGTCTCCAACGATTGAAAGCTGGACGCTCCTATCTTTCCTTCTGTAGGCATCTTCAAACTCGTCGAAAACCTCAAGGATCATCGAAGGATCGAATTCTATATGCCTCTCGGGTTTCGTTCTGATTATTATGTATTTAATTATCTCGGGAGGTAAAGCTTCTACGAGATCTTTCACTGGCACTACTATTCCTTTCGAACTTTTCATAGCTCCGACGCCCTTTAAATGAATCCACTCGTAAACAATTGGGTACGGCGGTTCGAAACCGTAAACTTCTTTTGCTATTCTCACTCCCGTATCGTAGCTTCCCCCAGCGGCTGCGTGATCCTTTCCGAAGGGTTCGCATGTAATTCTTAAAATGTCCCACCTTGCTACCCAGTCCACTCGCCAAGTAAGCTTTCCTTCCCTAAAGCTTGCGTAACCTTCATATCCGCAGGAGCAGGAGTAGTAAGCACCTTTATCATCGAAGCCCTTAACTTTAGCCGAATTTATCCTCTTGCAGTTCTTGCAGAGTGGATTGAAAGGACTCCAGTCTTTTTCGACTTCCCTGCCGCTAACCTCTTTGAGAATTTCGGCAATTTTATCTCTCTTCTCCAAAGCCACTCTAATATGGTTTTCGTACTCTCCGGATTTGTACATTTGGTCAGCTCTTTTTACGACTAAATCTATCCCCAAAACATCTAAGGACTCTAAAAAGGGTTGAAGGAAGTGTTCAGCATAATTTTCGTGGCATTCACCTTCCGGATCCGGAATTTCGCTTAAAGGCATGCCAACATATTTTTCAAACTCCTCCGGAAGAAAGGGATACCTCCTCCTCAAAGGATCGAAAGTATCGGCAACGTAGACTACTTCGGCTTTCCCTCCTTTTTCCTCCACAGCTCTTCTCACTGCATCAGCTATAATTATCTCTCTCAGATTTCCGAAATGTATGTGTCCGGAGGGAGTTATCCCGGTGGCTATTCTATGCTTATCACCTCTTTTCAGCAGATCCTCGGCAATCACGTCAGCCCAGTGGGTCATCGAGGAAAAATCTGAAGTGGTTTTAAAAACGTTTCTTGTTCCTACCAATCCCAAGTGTTGCTATCGAGATGTCAAGATCTTTATTCGTTTCCTTCAGAAGGACCGAAAATATGCTTGAAGAGATGGAGTCAAACGTGAGGGAAGATCGTGATAGCCGCTGATTTTTCGTTACTGGTTAAGTTTTTCCAAAGAGGAGAATCGTTCTTAGAAAGGATTACGGAAAGTAATGCTGTAAGTATAATTCTTGACCTTGCGAGCGGAGAGACAATGAAACTGTACGATCTGGTTTATATCTCTGGCTAAGAACGAAAAACTCGCACTCGCAACCTCTGACAAAGAACTGGCTCTGGCTACTGAGAAAGAAAGTTTGAGCGTTAAACTCATTGAGGAGTTCGACTAAGGCAACCAGTAAAGCGATAACTCAAATCCATCGCAAACCTTAAATAACTACCTCCTTAGCCGAATTTATGGCGAGATTTCCAGAGGCTGAAGCAAGGCTATTCAACGTGAAAATATGCATGAGGTGCAACGCAAGAAATCCTATGAAGGCAAGAACTTGCAGAAAGTGCGGATACAAGGGATTGAGACCTAAGGCAAGAGAAAGAAAGGGTAGGAAGTAATTAGCTTCTCCAAATTTTGTCCAGTTCTTCGTCCTCCCTCTCACTTATGATTTTGACTTCCATCAACCTCCAGCCGAGTCTGTCCTTTATCAAAGCCATCGGTTTTCCTTTACAGCTCACAACTTGAATTTCCGCCTTGTATTTGTGCTCTTTCTTACATATCGGACATTTCACGTTAACTTCTTCCATACTCATCCTCGTATCTGATTATGTCATCCTCTTCCAAGTACTCTCCTATGGAGACTTCTATGACTTCCAAAGGTATCTTCCCCGGATTTTCAAGTCTGTGCTTCACTCCGGCTGGAATGAACGTGCTCTCGCCCCTCCTCAAATAGAACTCTTTATCCTCAACAGTCACCTTCGCTATTCCGCTCACTATAACCCAGTTCTCACTTCTGTGCATGTGAGCATGCAAGCTTAGCTTTTCTCCGGGTTTGACCGTGAGCTTCTTTATTTTGTAAAAAACGGAGCTTTCAAGGGTTGTCACGCTTCCCCACGGTTTTGCAATTGTTAGGTGTTCTATAACTCTTCTGTCCCCCCTCTCTTTTAGGATTTCCAC
>NZ_WANY01000069.1:0-26980 GCF_015521575.1 Ferroglobus sp. | reverse complement strand
CATGAAGTGTGTCTAACGATAACCTTATCTTCCTCCGCTAACACTTCCACTTTCTCCCCCATGATTTCGCTGCTTCTTGCTATTGCTTTAGCTATCTCGACGAGATTTTCTGGATTTACTCCGTGCTCTTTGTATAGTTTAGCGGTACCTTCTCCAACTTTTTCCCAGAACTTTTTCACGAGATCTCTTGCCTTCTCCCTACCGAACTCCTCCTCAACAACAGATCTCCACTTGTAAAAGAAGTCTCTGCAAATGTTCCACATGACTTTTAGATCTTTCTCAGCTTGGGACATTCAGAACACCTCATACCTTTCTAAAAACGAAATACGGATGCTTTTTGTAGTCGTACCAGTTCATCTCCTGAAAATCTATCTCGACCTCATCTCCAACCTTCAAATCTTCGAATCTCGCATTAACTACGTAGCTGAACAGCCTCACTCCGTTTTCCAACTCCACAACAGCAACTGTCAGAGGAGGCTTGAAACCCGTTGGTACGACGTGCATTTCTGTAAAAGAGTAAATTCTTCCTCTTTTAGGGAGCTCAATCCACTCCATTTTGTCTGAATAGCATGAAGTGCACACGATTTTCGGGGGGAATTCCGTCTTTCCGCATTCCGAGCATTTTGTTGCGAGAAGCTTTCCTTCTTTTAAAGAATCCCAGAACTTCTTTATGGCAGTCTGCTCAAAGTTCGGATAGCGGGGAGGGACTTCCATAATTTTCATCTTTTCACCTCGAATAAATTATGACCGCCTGACTTGTTCCCCATCCTCCGAGATTTTGCGTTAGTCCGATTTCCGCATCAACAGCTCTTCCTTTCGGGGCTTCTCCTCTCAGCTGCTCAAAGATTATTCCTGCTTGACAAATTCCGGTCGCACCTATTGGATGTCCTCTCGAAAGCAAACCTCCTCCAGTATTCACCGGAATTTTTCCTCCCAAGTCTGTCTCGCCTTCTTCCACAAACTTCCCACCCTCCCCTTTATTGCAGAAGCCCAAAGCCTCTATTTCAAGGATTTCAGCTATTGTAAAGCAATCGTGCACTTCGGCAACGTCAACATCTTTTGGCTCTATTTTTGCTCGTTTATATGCTTCTCTTGCGGCAATTTTCAGAGCTGTGAATTCCGTTAAATCTGAAATGCTGCTAATAACGTTCTCGTTAATAAGAAACTGTCCAATCCCTTTTATGTAAACTGGTGTGTCCGTGTAATTCTTAGCGAGCTCCCTCCTTGTTAAAATTATGGCGGAAGCTCCATCGCTCACTGGGCAGCAATCGAGAAGCTTCAAAGGTTTGGAAATCGGTCTGGAGTTTAAAACGTCCTCAATAGTTATTGGCTTTTGAAAGTGAGCTTTTGGATTTTTCGAAGCAAATTTTCTGTTTTTCACAGCCACCATTGCAAGGTGCTCCTCTTTTGTTCCGTAAATGCTCATGTGTCTCGTAGCAAACATAGCAAAACCCATAGGTGCGTTTGAGCCGAAAGCGGCTTCCCAATCTCTGTCTATAACGTAAGAAAAGGCAGCCATTATGTCAGAGCTTGAAGGAAGCTCGTAGCACTTTTCAACGCCCACAACCAGACAAAGATCTACAAGACCGGATTTTACAGCCATGTAGCCTGTGATCAATCCCATACTTCCACTCACACAAGCCCCTTCAACGCGAGTAGCAAACTTCGCTTTAATCCCAAGAAATTCGGAGAAGTGGTTTACCGAATTTCCCTGCTTTTGAAGGATCTCCGGATTCTGAGAGCTGAGAACGAAACCGTCGAAGTCATCTATTGATATGTTTTCGGCACTTTCAATAGCCTCCTTTACTGCAAGTTGCGCTAAGTCAGTGGCTGATTTGTCAAGATGCTTTCCATACTTGGTCGTACCAGCTCCCACTATAGCAACATCGTTCATCCCTTTCCACCCTTGGTGTAGTCGTAGAATCCCCTTCCACTCTTCCTTCCGTGTCTGCCAGAATAGTAAAGCATTCTGACCGTCTGAGGGACTGCGAATCTTTCCCCATAAACTTTTCTCATAACTTCTCCTGCATGAAATATCACCGGGATTCCATTCGTGAAGTCAAGAAGCTCAAAGGGACCCATCGGATGGTTCAATCCGAGCTTTATAGCCTTATCTATATCTTCAGCCGATGCCACCCCTTCTTCGAGAATTCTGATACATTCGGTAACGAAAGCCTGTAAGGCTCTGCTAACTATAAATCCCACGGAATCCTTGCAAATCACGACTTCCTTCCCGAACTCTTTTGCTAAGTTTACAACGGTGTTGAGAGTTTCTTCGGAGGTGTCTATCGTCCTTATGACTTCTATCAGCTTCATAATCTGCGGAGGATTGAACCAGTGCATTCCGGCAAATTTTTCCTTTCTCTTCGTAACTGAAGCCATTTCAGTTATGCTTAGTGCTGAGGTGTTGGAGGTGAAAATGGCTTCTCTGTGGCAGATCTCATCAAGCTTTCTAAAAACCTCCTGCTTGATTTCCATTACTTCCGGAACAGACTCTATTACGAAATCGGAATTCTTCGCATCTTCAAGCTTTGTCGTCCCCTTTATTCTCTCCAAAACGTCATCTATCTTATTTGCGTCGAATTTTCCCTTTTCAGCCAACTTGTTTAAACTCGCTCTTATCTTTTCAAAGGCACTGTCAATTATCTCCTGCTTTATGTCCACCATAACGACATCGTAGCCGTGCATGGCTGCAACCTGAGCGATTCCGTGCCCCATCGTTCCCGCTCCGACAACGCAAATTTCGTTGATGTCCATAAATTCCACCCCTAATAAGTTGTGATTTATTATCACAATTTTTAGCTGAAAAACCAATATAAATTTAACGGTTAACGATACTATCGATCACGAACTCCACCATTCGGAAGAGGACTTTCTTTTCCCGTACCCAAGCAAATCGTCAAGGATTTTGGCGACCTTGCCACCGACAATTGGAACGATATAGTCCCTGAAAAATGCGTGGATAAAATAAGTTCTTCCTGAAGGTTTGTTGTACGGACAAACTCTAACGCAAACACCACAACCCAAATTTCCTGATTTGCACCAGTATTCGAAGCACTTTTCAACGTCCACATACCACTTGTAAATTCCTTCAATGTTGCTTATTGTCTTCCTTTCCCAACTTGGATCTTCGAAGGGAATAGCCTTAGCTGGACATTTTTCGGCACATTTTTTACACTTCAAGCAGAACTCGTAAACTCCAAATCTTACGGGTTTATCGGCTTTGAGAGGAGCATCGGTGAAGACCTTAGCAAGTCTAACGCGGGGACCGAACTTTTTAGTTATCAGCAAACCCATTCTGCTGCACTCTCCAAGTCCGGCGGAGATAGCGTAGGGAATGCTTAACGCCAAGTCGTTACCGTTTGGGATGGCTGTAAAACCCAACGCTCTGAGAAATTCAGCAAGACTTCCAGCTACAATAGCCATTTTCGAATATCCGAAGGCTATGTCTCCCATTGAGACTCCTCCATCGGCTGTAGATTGCATTTCGTAATCCTCTTCGATGGCAAGCACTATGCAGTATTTTACTTCTGGAAGTTTCAGCGGCTCTTCAATAAACTCCCTTCCGATGTGGTACCTCGGATTAAGCACTCTTGTCGAGTACACCCACTTTTCGTCAAATTCAGCAACTCCAACGAGATCCGCTCCAAAATACTTCGCGACTTCTTTACAACTTTGGTAAACTTTTCTGGGTTTTTCTCAGCCTCCGATTTAAACTCTTCCCTGAATACTCTGAGTTTTTCCTTCCAGAAAGGAGACGCTATTGAAAAAACCGGAGAGATCTCGCTTTTCCAGCTTATCAATCCGCCATCTCCATAATCCATCTGAAAAGGTGCCCCTTTCATTGCGACCCACCAACCGGCAGACATGAAGGAGTAGTCAAGAAGAGATGATCGTTTTCCGGATTTTATGTTTCTCACGACACTCTCAACGCTTTTTCTTGCCATCTCTTTTACTTTTTCATCCCAGCCAGTTCTACTGAACATTGTGTACTTCTGATTGAATCTCTTAAACTTTTCAGTGTCTATCAACCAAGGATGGTCTTTCCAGATTTTCTCAATCATGACAGGAAAGATTTAGAAAAATTAAATCCTCGCTCCAAGCTTGTATCCTTCGTGTATTGCGTAGGCAATAGATCTTGGCAGCACCGCATCACCTATTATGTACTTCTCATCTGCCAAAAACTCTATACTGCTCCAAAGACCGTTGATTGGTTTTCTTGGACCCCCTAAAACTATTGCATCAGCTGGAACTTCCACATCACCGTTTTTCGTTTTGACTATGCATTTATTCTCCCTTATCTCTTTAATTTTTCCTTCGGTGATTACATTTATTCCGAGTTCCCTAACCCACAACTTGTGCCTCCACTTGAACGTTGGAATAACGTCCTTTGCTATTTTTTTACTCTCCTCAACTATCGTCACCTTTTTCCCTTTTTTCGCAAGATATTCTGCTGCAACTAAACCTGCCCTCTCTCCAGAAACGACAACGACATTATCACCGATTTCTTCAACAATTTTTTCATCTTTTAGTAGCTCTATAGCCGTGTAAACCTTCACACCATTCACTTCGTCGTAATCTTTTGTTATCGTCGCTCCGGTAGCTAAAACGAGCACATCGGGCTTTTCTTTCATTATTATTTCCGGGGTAACTTCAACTCCGGTGTAAACTTTCACTCCGTGCTTTTTCAGCTGAACTTCGTAATACCTTATCAGATCGAGGAAAACATAGCCACCTCCTATCTCTTTTGAAGCTGGAATCAGCTGTCCTCCAAGCCTGTCCTCTTTTTCGTAAAGTATCACCTCATGTCCCCTTTTAGCTGCTGTAATTGCGCATTCCAATCCTGCCGGACCTCCACCGACTATCACAACCTTCTTTCTCCTAACAGCTGGCTTGATCTCGTATTCCGGCTCTATTTCATGACCAATCCTCGGATTGACCGTGCATATATACGGAAGATCGTGGAACATCGTGGATAGGCACATTAACCCTCCCAAGCAGGGTTTAATTTCATCGAACCTTCCTTCTTTAGCCTTGTGTAAAATTTCTGGATCAGCTAACGCTGGACGGCAAATCTCCCACAGATCGATAATCCCGTCTGCTATAGCCTTATCAGCAAGTCTCGGATCACCAAAGCGGGGTCCAAAAGCTATTGGGACTTTAAGGTGCTTTTTAGCCCTTTCAGCTAAGTAAAGCCACTGAGTCGTTGGCAGATCCCTTCCTAACGCTCCCTTTGAGGACTCGTGCCACCCCACGACTATGCTTATTATATCCACTCCCGCCTCTTCTGCAATTTTCATGTATTCCAAGCACTCCTCTTCAGTGCTCCCTCCAACCTCGTCAAGAAGTTCAGCCCCGTTAAGTCTTATAGATATCAGCTTATCATCTCCTATCTTCCCTCTTATAGCTTCGATCGTCTCAACCATGAACCGGCATCTTTTTTCCAAATCTCCTCCGTACTCGTCAGTTCTCTTGTTTGTGAAGGGAGAGAGGAAATTCGCCAACAAATAACCCATAAACGCTGTAATTTCCACTCCGTCAAATCCAGCCTCTATTGCTCTTCTTGCCGCTTCTGCGTGGTCGTTTATCACTTTCTTTATCTCCTCCTTCGTCATCTCCCTTACCGGTCTGTAGTGTCTCAGTTTCTGGGGAACTGGAGACGGTTGTAACGCTATGCCGGTATCGTAACCTCCGTACCTCCCAGCATGCAAAATTTGCTGAATTGCTACGGCTCCTTCGTTGTGAATTATTTCCGCTATCTTTCTTAGCCCGGGTATGAATTTATCGTCGTAAATAGCAAGCTGTCTTGCGTATCCCTTTCCGTACCCTTCTTTGTCTGGGTAAGCTCCTTGGTTAGTTATTATTCCGCATCCGGTTTTTGCAACAACTCTCATCCTCGCAAGCTCTCTTTCAGAAACGGTTCCGTCTGGGTTGTTGAAGTTCGAAACTGAGCAGGCTGCGTATTTTACTCGGTTTTTAATTTTGAACTTTCCAATTTTAATCGGCTCAAAAAGGTGTTTCAGCAACCTTCCACCTCCAAATTTTTCATTAATGATAGTGGAATTAAACCGAAAATTATATTTAAAACTATCGGTAAACAATTAATGGTGATCGGATGCATGTGATTGTTTGCGTAAAGCAGGCTGTTGATGTTGATCAGGTGAAGATAGATCCGCAAACTCTTGAGCCGATTACTTTTCCAACAAAGCTTGATGATTTGAGTAAAAACGCTTTAGAGGAGGCTGTGAGGATAAAGGAAAGATTCGGCGGGAAAGTTACGGTAATTGTTGTTGGGGATAAAGTTAGTGGTGTCGTAAAAGAAGCGCTCGCTATTGGTGGGGACGAAGCTAAAGTTGTCACGGTTCGTGAACTAATCGATACTGAAAGCACGGCTTTAACAATAGCTGAGATCGTCAGGAAAATCGAGGACTTCGACTTACTGCTTTTTGGAGAGGCTTCCATAGACACTCACACTTCTCAGGTCGGTCCGAGAGTTGCGGAAATTTTGAAACTTCCTATTTTGACTTTTGTAAGGAAAATCGAGAAAATTGATATAGAATCGAGAAGAATCGTTGTATTAAGGGATTTGGAGGAGTGGTTTGAGAGAGTTGAAGCGAGTATGCCTGCTGTTCTCACCGTCACAAACGAAATTAACGAGCCGAGGTTGCCTTCGTTATCCCAGATATTAAAAGCTGCTAAAAAACCCGTGGAAACGTTTGAAGCTTCGGAGCTTGGTGTTAGAATCGGAAGCAACATTGAGGTTTTGAGAAATAAAGCTCCGCGTATTGATAGAAAAAAAAGGATTTACAAGGAAAATGTGGATAGAGCGGTGAATGAAATAGTTTCTGAACTGATAAAGGAGGGAATTCTGTGAAAGTCCTCGTTTTTTCAGATAGCGACGAAGTTGCAAAGGAAATCCTTTCTGGTGTGAGACCTTTTAAGGAGAGAGCTATTGTTTTAACTTACTCCTCCGAAAGTTTCGAGGGTTTTGCTGACAGGGTTTTAAAATGCAGTCCATCTTCGAATGTTAGATTTGAAGATCATGCGGTTGCTGCGATTGAGCATGTTGCAAAAAGGGAAAACTTTGATTTGATACTTGTAGGAGCTACGAAGAGAGGGAGAGAGATAGCTCCAAGAGTAGCACAAAGACTCGGTTATCCGTGCATCACCGATGCAACGAAAATAGATTTGAGGGAAAGCGTAGTGGTCGAAAGGATGTGTTTCAGCGGAAGAACCATTGCAACAATAGGGCTTTCCAAACTTCCGGCAGTTATAAGCGTAATGCCAAAAGTGTTTGAGGTAAAGAAAGGAGACGAAACTCCCGAAGAGTCTCAGGTTTCTGTCGATGTTAGCGAGAATGCGAGGGTTATCGAATTAATAGAGAAAGAGAAGTCGAAGGTGGACCTTGAAAATGCTAAAGTCGTCATTGGACTTGGGAGAGGTGTAGGAAAGAGGGAGAACTTGGAACGACTTTACGAGCTTAAGGAAATTCTCAAAGCTGAGTTTGGAAGCACTCGTCCGGTAGCTTACGATTACTCATGGCTTCCGGAGGATACGATGATAGGATTTTCCGGGAAAAGGATAAAACCGGAGCTTTACATAGCTGTTGGAATCTCTGGGCAAATTCAGCATATGATCGGAGTTATGCATGCAAAGAGAATAATCGCAATAAACAAAGATGAAAACGCTCCAATTTTTGAATACGCAGATTACGGAATTGTAGGCAGATGGGAAGAAGTCGTTCCAAAGCTTGTGGAGGTTATAAAAAGAAATAAGAAATTATAAAAATTTTTATCTTTTATCGAGCAGTTCAACTACCTCTTGCGGAGGTTTCTTTGTTACTAAGCTCAGGAGAATGAAGAGAGGCACGCTTACGAGCAATCCTGGAACGACCGGGTAAATCCAGTAAACTCTGTAATAGTATATGTACCAGAGAACGCATACTATCGTGGCGACGACCATCGAAACCCAAGCGGCTGTACCCGTTCCACCTTTCCAATATAAGCCAAGCACTAATGGAGCGAGAAAAGCTGCTGTTATGACTGAAAAGCTCACTCCAACAATTGTGACTATTATTCCCGGTGGATTTATCGCTAAGAGCAGCGGGATAAATGCGAAAACGAAGCTCATGACTCTTGTTATCGAAACGACGGTGTCCTCCTTTAAATCAGGTTTAACAACCTGTAAAATGTCTCTGCCAAGGGAAGTTGCTAAAACGAGCAGTAAAGAGTTTATCGTAGACATCGCAGCAGCAACAATGGCTGTTAGTATTATCGCGTTGACAACTGGCGGGAAGAGATTTACAACAAGGAATGGTACTACCAAGTCCGGATCTTTTAGATAAGTCATCAGCTGATCTTTTGGAACGAGCTCCGGAATTATTAGCCAAGCAAACGGACCGATACTGAAAACAGTTAAGGCAAAAACACCGATGAGGACGGGTCCGAGTATCATTCCTCTGCTTATAACTCTCTCATCCTTTGCTGCGTAGAACCTTATTATTAGCTGCGGACTTGAAAGCTGCGCAATGCTTATTGCAAAAGTTAAGCTGAGGATGAACGGCACCATCATTCCAGCTTTGAGGATTGGAGGAGGTCCAAAACCTCCAAGAGTTGTGAGGGCTGTTCCGGGAACTTTTCCGAGGAGTTTCATTTCTTCAAGTCTTGCAATCCCTTCGCTCCATCCTCCAACGTAAGACATCACGAGGAGGAAGAGCAAAATTGCGCCAAAGAACATTATGCAACCTTGAATGAGATCGGTTACAGCTACCGATCTAAATCCACCCATTGCCGTGTATATTATCACGGGGATTACTGTAATTAAAATGCCCGTCAAATACGAGACGCCAAGCATTTCCTGAAAGAGATTTCCAGCACCTTTGTAAATCGAAATCATGTAGAACTCGAAGAAGATTATGATGATAACCGATGCAACCAATCTTGCAAGCTTGCTGTTGTACCTAAACTCGAAGAAATCCGGAATCGTTAGGGCTTTCAGTTTTTCAGAATATATCCTCATTCTTGGAGCGATCAGCCACCAAGCCAATATTGCGAATAGTATGTGGAAGAAAGCTAAGTAAGCAGACCACTGGAAACCGAACAGAAATCCAGCTCCACCCCCACCAAGGAAGGCAGCAGTGCTAAAGTATGTTCCAAAGAAGGAAAATGCTATAATCCACGGACCGAGTTGTCTTCCGGCTATGTAATAGTCTTCGAGAGTTTTTGTCTTTTTCCAGCTCCAGTAACCGATGTAAAGCATGGCTAAAATGTATACTACAAGGACTACCCAGGAGATTTCGTACGCCATTAAAGGTCACCTCTCCTCTTCGCATTTGCTACGGAATAGACGATCCACAAAACTATAAGCAATACGTTCACTATGTATATCCCTCCGATGGCTGGATCCAAACCCAGAATCTCCGCCATTTCGAGTCCCTCCGTTTTCAGCTCTACATTTGCTGAATTATTTAATTAACATGATTAATACCTACCAAATATTTAACGTTTTCGTCAATCAGTTAATGGTTAATTGATCCTACTTTCCAAGCCACATTTTTAAAATCTTGAAGTTTAAGAGATATTCAACGAAATGACGATTTTACTTATTTAAATCGAGGATAAGATGATTATAAACTTCGTTCTGTGTTATTTTCAAGTCTTAGCTCTTCTGTTTTGTTTGAGGGATGTGTAAAGTTAGGTGTATAAGCGATCAATAACCGTTAAATTTATATCATTCAAGTCCCTTAGTTGAAACCATTTGGTGGTGTTATAAAATCGGAGGGTGGTGGAATGTCAAGCTCCTCTACTGAAAACTTCTTAGAAGGTGTGACTGTCCTAAGTGTTGAGCAGGCCGTTTCGTTACCTTACTGTACGTGGCGATTAGCTGCTGATGGGGCTGAAGTTATTAGGGTCGAACCTCCTTGGGGCGACCCCAATCGCTACGTTGGAGAAAGTGCGTTGGATGAAGAGGGAATGAGCGCGTATTTCTTGGGGATAAATTCCGGGAAAAAATCCATAACGCTAAATTTAAACTCCCCAAAGGGGAGGGAAATTCTTGGAGAACTGATTAAAGAGTTTGATGTTGACATCTTCGCGACGAATCAAGTGCCGAGCAACTACAAAAAGCTTGGAATAGATTACGAGAGGATAAGATCAATAAAAGAGGATATAATATGGGTTGGAATCTCAGGCTTCGGTCCGGAGAGACCAGAAGCGGCTTACGACCCGATGATACAGGCTTATTCCGGAATAATGGATACCAACGGAGATGAAGATAGCCCCCCTTTGAAATTTGGTATTTCCATAGCAGATTTAGAAGCGGCAAATCAAGCGTACTGCGAGATAATGAAAGCACTTTTAATAAAGGAAAAAACAGGAAAGGGTTGTAGAATTGACATTTCGATGCTCGACTGCTGCCTATCCCTACTTGCTCTGCACATTCCAATGGTCAGCTTGGGAATAGATGTTCCGAAGTCTGGAAACAAACATCCGATTTTTGCTCCAGTAGGTGTTTACAGAACAAAAGACGGATACGTCTCGATTGCTATAGGAAGCGAAGCTCAGTGGGAGCGGCTTTGCAACCTTCCTGGATTCGAAATCCTTAGAAAGGAGATTTACAGCACGAACAACCGAAGGAAGGCTAACGAAAAACAACTGGACAGAGATCTTGGGGAAATCCTCTCAAAAAGAAGCACTGAGGAGGTTATAGAGCTTTTTAAAAAAGCGAGAATACCAATTTCAAAAGTAACGACGCTTCCGCAAATATTTGAAGACCCTTACCTATCTTCAAAGCTTTGGAAAACAAAAGACGAAAAAACGGGGTTGGAGGTTTTGCTCGCTCCTCCTCCGGTGATAACGGAAACAAAAGAGTTAACTTTTGCTCCGAGACTTGGGGAGCACAACTACGAGATCTACTCAAAACTTGGATACGACGTAGAGGAGCTCAAAAAAGAGGGGGTAATTTGAATACTATGAGCTTTCTTTAGGTCTTAAATCTATTATCCTCTTTGCTTTTATTCCTTCCCTCACAATAGTTCCGGGATCGAGAATCCTAACTCTCGGCTTATATCCGGTTATGGACTTTATTTCGTTGGCGTAGTATTCAGCAAGCATCCTCTTCTCCTCATCTGGTAACGGGCGTAGAGATTCTACTTCGACTGTCATGACGTCAAGATATCCATTCTTTTCGAGAATAATTCTGTACTCAACCCCTCCTTTCTGATGTTTCATGACAACTTCTTCGATTTGGCTCGGGAAAATGTTCGTCCCGCTGACTATTATCATGTCGTCGGTTCTGCCTATAATCGTAGAATGCTTCACGTGCGTTCTTCCGCAATCACACTCCTTGCAATCGTAGATGAAAGCGAGATCTCTCGTTCTATATCTGAGGAGTGGCATAGCCTCTTTCGTTAGCGTTGAAATAACGAGTTCCCCTTTTTCCTCAGCTTCAACCGGTTCCCCAGTTTTCGGATCTATGCATTCAACAAGGAAGTGATCTTCCCAGAGGTGTAGTCCGTCATGTTGGTCGCAGTCGGCAGAAACTCCTGGACCGCACATTTCGCTCAGCCCGTAAACGTTGTGGGCATCCATACCCCATAAATCGTTGAGCTTTTTCCTCAAGCTCTCCGTAAATATCTCAGCTCCAAACAATCCCGCTCGAACGTTCAAGTCTTTGCTCGGATCTATTCCCATATCCATCGCCACTTTTGCCAAATGAAGAGCGTAGGAAACAACCCCTGAGATGAAAGTAGTTCCGTAATCCTTCATTAGTGTTATCTGCCTCTTTGAGTCTCCGCCGCTACTCGGAACTATTAACGCACCAATTTTTAGCGCCCCGTAATGGAATCCGAAGGCTCCAGTGAAAAGACCGTAGGGTATTGGATTCTGGAAAATGTCCCTCTTTGTCAAACCTGACATAGCCAAACAGCGAGCCATTACTTCTCCCCAGACTTCGAGATCTTTTCGAGTGTAAACCACAGTCGTCGGCTTTCCGGTAGTTCCGGATGAGGCGTGAAGTTCAACAACTTTTTCCAAAGGAACAGCAACGAGTCCGAAGGGATAATTTTTTCTCAAATCTTCTTTTTCTGTGAATGGCAACTTCCTGACATCTTCGAGAGTTTTTATATCTTCGGGTTTCACATTTGCTTCTTTCATCTTCCTTCTGTAATACGGAACATTCTCGTAAAGCCTTTTTACAGTTGCTTTCAGCCTTCTTAGCTGGAGATCCTTAATTTTTTCTCTTTTCATCGTCTCGATTTTTTTGTTGTACACGTGGTTTTTCATTACTTGCACCTCCACAGCAAGAAGCAAGCTGGCGTCACAATTAATCATGTGGGAAGACCGATATAAATTTAACGGTTATCGATATGGCGCTTGAAAGTTTTACAACATAGGAAATTCTGCTGTGTAGTAGAGTTTCATGAGGAATACGAGGGTAAGCGTTGAGGGAAAAGGAGATGTTTTTGAAAGATCATTAAAAAAGTCGACAAGAGTTGATAACCCTAAGGATTTGCGATAGAGGTTGCTGTATGCGAAGAATATGTGTGGCAGACATTTCTGTAACAGTTAAGGTCTTTCTACGCCTCTCCACGATTTCCAATCGGATTCTATACTTAAAGCTTAGAGACGCAATTCTTCAACAGCTCTGAATTCTAAACGTGTTCGCTCATTACTATCTACTTCACTTTGACATCTTGAAATTTTCAGAAACAGATATATACCACCTCCTTCTGAATCATCTCTTGAAATGGTACTTGAAGACGAATCGTCGAGGTTGGCTGAGGAGATCTGTAACGAGATTTTCGAGAAAATAGATAAGAAAAGATTGATGCAGCTTGTCAAGGAAAACAAGGAAGTTTACTTACTCCTTCATAAGGAGACGAGAGAGTTCTACAACGTTTACATAGGGGAAAATAACAAAGATTTTGGAGAATTTCTTGCAATTCCTGTTCCAAAACGATTTGTTTTACTCGAACCGGACGAAGAATACTTCGAGGTTGCCCTCAAAGCCAACATCGCTATAGGTATAAAAGGTGAAAAAGACTTTCACAGCTAAGGATTCTCGTTTTTTTAGCTTGTTAATATAAGAGGACACTTTCTCAGTTCGACAAAAAGAAAAACCTTAAATACATACCCATTCTCGAATCTCTCAGTCTGACTGTTATTGGGGTGAATATCATGGACAAAACAGAAATCCTCAGGAAGATAAAGGAGGTTGAAGAGAAAATAGACGAGGAAATAAAGAAAACCAAGGAAGAGGCGAACAGGAGGATTTTTGCTGCTAAGGAAGAGGCAAGAAAAATTGTCGAGGATGCCGAGAAAGAGGCTCAGAAGATATACAACGAGATAGTCGAGAAGGGGAAAGCTGAGATCGAGAAGGAGAGAAGCGAGATTAAGGAGAAAAGACTTGCCGAAATCAGCGAACTTATTAGGGAGGCAGAGAAGAAAATTGACGAGGCTGTTGAGTTCGTTTATAACGAATTTGTAAGGGCGATCGAAAATGCTTGAGCCTGTAAGAATGGTTAAAGTTTCGGTAGTGGGACCGAAAGAGTACTTCAAGCGAACTTCGGAAATTCTTCACCGTCTTAATCTAATTCACGTTGAGGACTACGCTGAAGAGGACGAGTACTTTAAAGTTGGAGAGCCGTTTGAAGAAGCTTCGAAGTTTTCCAAGTTTTTGGTTACAGTCAGATCCGCTCTTTCTCTGATAAAAACCGACACGCACATTCCTCAGAAAATTTTCAGCGTCAAGGAATTAAGTGAGATTGTTGACAAAAAAGTTGAGGAAATAGAGAAAGTCATTGGAGAGAAGAACTCAAGAATAAGGCAGCTGGAAGACGAATTGAGGAGTTTGGATGATGAGGAAAGGGTTATTCATCCGCTTAAAACGCTTAAAGTCCCCCCAGATCTTTTGAAAGGTTTTAAGAACATAGCCGTTTTTGTAGGTTTGGTTAAGGATAATCCTTTTGAAAGGATAAGCGAAATAACGAAAGAATTTGAAATATTCGTCGAACCGTACGAGAACGAATACGTTGTAGCTGTTTACGTTAAGAAGGAAGATGCAAGCGAAGTTTTTAAAGTTCTTCAGGAGTTCGCTTTTAGGGAGCTTACAGTTCCCGATGTAAAGGACTTCGACGAAAGGCTTAAGGAAATCGCTCAGAGGAGGGAAGAAATAAGGGCTGAAATTCAAAAGCTTCGAGCGGAGATAGAGGAATACGAAAGAGAGAATCTCGATTTGATGCTCGCGTTGGAAGAGTACTTAAGTATAGAACTCGAAAAGTCCGAGCTTCCACTGAAAGCAGCAACATCTAAGTACGCTTTCATAATCGTCGGTTACGTGCCTAAAGAATCCTTCGAGCAATTTAAGAGAGAGATTGAAGATAAAACTGGAGGAAAAGTTGTTGTTTCCGAAATTAAGGACGAAAAGTGGAATCCACCAACAGCTTTGAAAAATCCGAAGTTTGCAAAGCCTTTCGAACTTCTTACGACTGCTTATGGTATTCCCAAGTACACAGAAGTTGATCCTACGACGATAATGGCTATCGTTTTTCCGATTTTCTTCGGTTTCATGCTCGGAGACATTGGTTATGGTTTAATTCTTCTCTTCCTTTCCCTATGGTTGTCTAAAAAGCTTTTAAGCGAAGGGTGGCAAGCTCTGCTTAAGGTACTTCTGTATTCTTCGATATCTACAATTATCTTCGGATTAATTTACGGAGAGTTTTTCGGTTTTGAGTTGTTTGGACACGAGTCGCTATTCCTGAAACTCCTTGGTGAAGAAAGTGAACTTGCAAAGACCTTTGCAGAAATGCATCCCATCGTTAATAGACTCTACGAAGCTCCGGCGTTACTCGTTCTTACCATAGGGATCGGAGTCTTGCACATGAGCCTTGGTTACATCTTCGGAATAAGGAACTACATAAAAGAGCATGGATTGAAACACGCGATCCTTGAAAAATTCAACTGGCTGCTTGCGTTGATAAGCATCGCATTTATAATAGCGGGATTCGTTGTAAACACGGTAAACGAGCTTCCGGCTTTCAATCTCAACGCTTTCTACATTGCTGCAATACCCCTCATCATCGTCTGGGCTGTGTTAACAATAATCGGCGAAGGCCCGATGTTCCTCATAGAATACTTGACTTTGCTCAGCAACACGATAAGCTACGCTCGATTGCTTGCTGTAGGTTTGGCAAGTGTAGGTTTCGCTATAGCCTTCAACTACATAGCCTTTGAACTGCTCTGGCCTTCCGGAATCGCTGGAATCATCGCCGCAGTAATCGTCTTTGCAATAGGACACTTCATAAATCTGCTTCTTGGAATTCTCGATCCAGGATTGCAGAGCTTACGATTGCACTATGTTGAGCATTTCGTCAAGTTCTTTGAAGGTGGTGGGTATTTGTACAACCCGTTTGGTAGAAAGAGGAGGTATACGAAAGAAGATTAGAGGAGGTGGTTTGGTATGCCGATAGAGGGTATGGTTGCTGTTGGCGCTGGTTTGGCTGTCGGTTTGGCTGGAATTGGTGCTGGTTTGGGTGAGCAGGGAATTGGAGCTGCTGCAGTAGGAGCGATGGCAGAGGACCCGACGTTCTTCGGTAGAGGTTTGCTGATGACTGTTATTCCGGAAACAATCGTCATCTTCGGGCTTGTCGTAGCGTTCCTGCTGATGTTCATGTAAAACAGCGACCTTCCAATTTTTTTGCAAAGGGTGAAAGGGATGACACTTGAACCAGTAATCGAAGAAATAACGAGAAAAGGTCATCTGGAGATAGCGGAAATTAGAAGGGAAGCCGAAAAAAAGGCTGAAGAAATAATAGCTGAGGCTAAGGAAAAAGCTGAGGAAATAATCAAGAAAGCTAAGGCTGAAGCGGAAAAAGAAGTTGAAAGACTAAGGAAGCAAGAAATTTCAGGGATAAAGCTTGAAATGAAGAAAGAGGAATTAGCTAAGAAAAAAGATGTGGTTGAGAGGGTCAGAGAGAAGCTCATTGAGAAGATAAGAAATATGGGCGAGAATGAGAGGGAGGAGCTTTTGAAGAAGCTGATATCCAAGTACGATCAGGACGGTTTCAAGGTCTACTCCAGTAAAAAGGATGAGGAGATAGTTAAAAAGCTCGTAAAGAAGATGGAATATGCTGGAAACATCGAGTGTCTTGGTGGGATAATCTTGGAGAGTGCTGACGGGAGTTATAGGATAAATCTGACCTTCGATAACATAGTCGAAGAGGTGTTTGAGGATAAAATGAAAGACATTCACAAGATCCTGTTCGGTGAGTAACTATGCTGAGAAAGATCATAAGGAAGCCAAGAGCTGCGGAATGGGCGTACATCGTTGCCAGAGTAAGAGTGATGAAGAGAAAACTCATCCCGAAGGACGAGTACAACAAATTGCTTAACATGGATCTCAACGAAATAATAAGGTACTTAGAGGAAAGCGAGTACAAGAACGAAATAAATGAACTCGCGATAAGATACAGTGGCGTGGAACTTTTAGATTACGCTCTGTATCTAAACCTCACGAGAACTTACAGAAAGCTCGTGAGGATATCTAAGGGTTTGCCAAGAGAAATGATCGTGGATTACCTCAGAAAGTGGGACTTCTGGAACCTTAAAAACATAATAAGAGGTAAAATGTTTGGATTCCCGAAAGAAGAGATTGAAAAAACGCTTGTTCCAGCCGGAGAATTCGACGAGGAATTTTGGAAGATGCTACTCGCAAGGGAAAGCGTTGAGGACATAATAAAAGAGTTCGCGAAAAAACCGTACTATCCGATACTTGAAGAGTTGGCAAGGGCTTGTCCGATTTCCGAGTTTGAGGACAGACTCGATAAGTTCTACTACACCAGCCTTGCCTCGATCCACAGCGACAACATAGATATCATGTACTTTGTAGACTTCATCAGGATGGAAATAGACATAAAGAACGTCAAAACATTGCTCAGGCTCAAACTTGAGGGGGCATCTCCAGAAGAAATTGCTGCGAAAATAATTCCGAAAGGATACCAGCTGAGCGAAAGCGAATTGAGAAAGCTTGCGGCTATGGATTACGAAGACATGCTAAAGAATCTCGAAAACTACTGGTTCAGCGAAGCGGTAAAGCAAATTAAAGATCAACCCCTATCGAAGATAGAAGTCTTCTTCGACAAAGTGTGGGCGAAGAGAGTACTTTCAAGAGCTAACCACTTCCCGCTATCGATTCTGCCGGTTCTCGCTTTCATACTCATGAAGAAAATTGAAGTGGATAATTTGAGGATAATTGCAAGAGGAAAAGCCGAAGGAATGAGCGCAGAGGAGATTAAGGAGCAGCTGGTGGTAGTATGAAGAAGATAGCCGTGATCGGCGATCCTGACTTCAACGTCGGTTTCAGGCTTGTCGGAATTAGGGATGTTTACGATGTTCAGAGTGACGAGGAGGTAGTTAAAGCAGTTGAGGATGTTATGAAAAGAGAAGATGTCGGGATCGTGGTTATTAAAAATGAGTTTCTGGATAAAATTCCGATTTCTTTGAGGAGGGAAATGGACGAAAGTGTTGAGCCGACTTTTGTAATAGTTGGTGGGGAAGGTAGTGTAGAGGTTTTGAAGGAGAAAATTAGAAGGGCGATAGGTGTTGACCTATGGAAGTAGGTGAGGTTTATCGTGTATCCGGACCTTTGGTCGTTGCTGAAGGACTCAAAGCGAGAATGTACGATGTTTGTAGAGTAGGGGAAGAGAGATTAATGGGTGAAGTAGTTGGATTGGTGGGGGACAGAGTGCTCATACAGGTTTACGAGGACACCTCTGGAATTAAACCGGGGGATAGAGTAGAGAACACGGGAATGCCTTTGAGCGTTGAACTTGGGCCGGGATTGCTTAAGTCAATCTACGACGGAGTTCAGAGACCCCTTCCAGCTTTGAAGGAAGCGAGTGGAGACTTCATCGGAAGAGGAATTGACGCTCCGGCTTTGGACAGGAAAAAGCAATGGGAGTTCAAACCCGTGGTTAAGAAAGGAGACAAAGTAAGCGGAGGAGATATAATCGGAACGGTTCAGGAGACTGAGCTTATAGAACACAGAATTCTCGTTCCACCTAACGTTGAAGGGGTTGTAACCGAAATTTACGAAGGGAAATTCACGGTTGAGGAGACTGTGGCTGTTTTAGACAACGGAGTCGAACTTAAGCTTTACCACAAATGGCCGGTAAGGCAGCCGAGACCGTACAGAGAGAAGTTACCACCTCAGATTCCACTAATAACGGGACAGAGGATTCTCGACACACTTTTCCCTGTTGCTAAGGGAGGAACTGCTGCAATTCCCGGGCCGTTCGGAAGCGGAAAGACAGTAACCCAGCACCAGCTTGCGAAGTGGAGCGATACGCACGTCGTCGTTTACATTGGATGTGGAGAGAGAGGCAACGAGATGACGGAAGTTCTTGAAGAATTCCCGGAGCTTGAAGACCCGAGAACTGGAAAACCACTCATGGAGAGAACCGTACTGATAGCTAACACTTCGAACATGCCGGTAGCTGCAAGAGAAGCGAGCGTTTACACCGGAATTACAATAGCGGAGTACTTTAGAGACATGGGTTACGATGTAGGTTTGATGGCAGATTCGACGAGCAGATGGGCTGAGGCGATGAGAGAGATCTCGGGAAGACTTGAAGAGATGCCCGGTGAAGAGGGTTATCCGGCTTACCTTGCTTCAAGACTGGCTGAGTTCTACGAAAGAGCGGGAAGAGTTAGAACTCTAAACGGTAACATTGGCAGCGTTACGATCATCGGAGCAGTCTCTCCACCGGGAGGTGACTTCTCGGAGCCCGTAACTCAGAACACGTTGAGAATTGTCAAAGTGTTCTGGGCACTCGATGCAAAGCTTGCCGCAAGAAGACACTTCCCGGCTATAAACTGGTTGCAGAGCTACAGTTTGTATGCTGATACGTTGGCTGAGTGGTTCAACAAGAATGTCGGTGAGGACTGGAGTGAGCTGAGGAAATGGGCTATGGAAGTTCTACAAGAGGAGGCTAACTTGCAGGAGATCGTCCAGCTTGTAGGAAGCGATGCTTTGCCAGAGTCACAGAGAGTTTTGCTTGAGGTGGCGAGGTTGATAAGAGAAGTTTACCTACAGCAGTACGCATATCATCCAGTGGACACCTACTGTGACCTCAAAAAGCAGTATGATTTGCTGAAAGCTATAAAGCAAGTGTCTGACATGTTCTACAAAGCTCTCGAAGCTGGGAAGCTCGTTGAGGAAATTATCAACGTTCCGGGGAAAGACGAGTTCGCAAGAGCAAAGTTCGAGGAGAACTACAAGGAGGCTTTGGAGGCTGCAATGAAGAAGATGAAGGAAGCTCTGGGGGTGTGATAAATGAAGGAGTATAGAACGATAAGTCAGGTTGCCGGACCTTTAATTTTTGTTGAAAAGACCGAGCCTGTAGGTTACGGTGAACTCGTTACGATCACCTTGCCGGATGGAAGTACAAGAAGAGGGCAAGTTCTTGACACTTCTAAGGATGTTGTGGTCGTTCAGGTTTTCGAAGGAACGAGAGGAATTGACACGTCATCAACCGTAAGATTTACCGGAGACATCGTCAGGTTGAACGTTAGCTACGACATGCTTGGAAGAATATTCAACGGATCCGGTGAGCCGATCGATGGCGGTCCGAAAATAGTTCCGGAGGAGAGAAGAGAAATCATCGGAGCTGCGATAAATCCGTATGCGAGAGAATATCCGAGAGAGTTCATTCAGACGGGAATATCAGCAATAGATGGAATGAACACGCTCGTCAGAGGACAGAAGCTACCGATATTCAGCGGAAGCGGTTTGCCCCACAACGACATAGCTTTGCAGGTGGCAAGGCAGGCTAAAGTCAGGGGTGAGGGAGAGGAATTCGCTGTAGTTTTCGCGGCTATGGGTATAACCCACGAGGAAGCTCACTACTTCATGCAGGATTTCGAAAGAACTGGAGCTTTGGAGAGAGCCGTTGTTTTTCTCAACTTAGCCAACGACCCGGCTATTGAGAGATTGCTAACTCCGAGAATGGCTTTGACGGCAGCCGAATTCTTGGCTTACGAGTACGATCTCCACGTCCTTGTCATTTTGACCGACATGACAAACTACTGCGAAGCTTTGAGAGAGATTTCGGCGGCAAGAGAAGAGGTTCCCGGAAGAAGAGGATATCCGGGATACATGTACACAGACTTAGCAACAATTTACGAGAGGGCTGGAAGAATTAGGGGAAGAAAGGGAACGATTACTCAGATGCCAATCCTGACGATGCCTGGAGATGACATCACTCATCCAATTCCCGACCTCACTGGCTATATCACCGAAGGACAAATAGTTCTGAGCAGAGAGCTGCACGCGAAGGGTATTTATCCACCGATAAACGTTCTTCCGTCACTTAGCAGATTGATGAAGGAAGGAATAGGAGAGGGAAGAACGAGGGATGACCACGTTCAGTGGAACGATCAGATGTATGCTGCTTATGCAGAGGGTGTCGATTTGAGAGGTCTCGTCGCCATCGTTGGAGAGGAAGCCTTGTCCGAGAGGGACAGGAAGTATCTGAAGTTCGCTGACGAGTTCGAGAGAAGATTCGTTAACCAAGGAAAGTACGAGGACAGAGACATTGAAACCACACTCGACATAGGTTGGGAGCTCTTGGCTATGCTTCCAGAGGAGGAGCTTACGAAGATTGAGAGGAAGTATATCGAGAAGTACCATCCGAAGTACAAGAAGAAGGCTCAAGCAGCTTAACACTTTTTTCTTTTTTGAGGTGGTGTAATGGTAGAGGTTCAGCCAACACGAATGGAACTAATAAAGCTCAAGAGAAGAATTCAGATGGCTAAGAGGGGTCACGCTTTACTTAAAATGAAGAGAGACGGTTTGATAATGGAGTTCAGAACGATTCTTGAGGATGCTAAGGCAGTGATAGAAGAGATGATAAAGAAGTACGAAGTTGCAAGAGAGAAGCTTGCTTTAGCTATGGCTGTCGATGGAGCTATAGCAGTTAAGTCAATAGCCTTAGCTTGTCACGCCGAGCCGAAATTCACGATGAAGAGGAAGAACATAATGGGTGTAGTCGTACCGGTTATAAAGAGAGAGAAGGTCAGAAGAAGCGTCTATGAGAGAGATTACGGAATAATAGGAACTTCCGCAAGGCTTGACGAGGCTGTTTCTGCTTACGAAGAGCTCGTAGACGCAATTTTAGAAGTTGCTGAACTGGAAACTACCTTAAAAAGATTGATAGAGGAAATAGAGAGGACGAAGAGGAGAGTCAACGCTCTGGAGTATAAGGTAATCCCGGAAATGGAGGAGGCTGCGAAGTTCATTTCGTTCAAGCTTGAGGAAATGGACAGGGAAAACATAATAAGACTTAAGAAAATAAAGACTAAGAAAGCGAAAGAGCAGCAATGAGCCTGAGCGATAAGTTATTCGAGTGGCTGACAAGGGAAGAAAACCTCGTAAGAATTTTGAAGTACTGGTGGTTGATTTCAACGATAAGAATAGCCGTGGGAATCGCGATATTTTTCATAATAGTTTTTAAGGTATTCGAAATTTCGAGGTGATTTTTTGTATTTCGAGCTGACAGTCGATCCTGTTAGAAGAGAAGAGATAAAGAAGAAACTTCTCGAAATCTGCGAGGAAGTTTACGAAGTTTCCCCCAACTACGACTTTCTCGTTAGAATCGACGAAGAGGAGAAACTGAAAAATATTGAGGGAATAAAGAGAATTAGGAGGCACTACAATTGCTAAAAGTCGTTGAAAGAGTTTTGAAGTTTCGAGACGTGAGGGGGTGGAAAAAGTACCACAATCCTAAAGATCTTGCAGCTTCGATAGTTATTGAAGCCTCCGAACTCCTTGAGATTTTCCAGTGGGTGAGCGAAGAAGAGAGCTACGATGTCGCGAGAAGGAATATTGAGAGAGTAAGGGAGGAAGTTGCGGATATACTTATTTACCTGATTTATCTTGCAGACGTTCTTCAAATAGACTTGGAGGATGCTGTTCTTGAAAAACTTAAGAAGAACGAGGAGAAGTATCCTGTTGAGTAATTCCAAGAATTTCGATCAGCTTTTTTACCATGTACGAGAGCTGGCACTCTTTGGAATTTTTGCAGCTTTCACATCTCTTAACGATCTCCGGTAGAACATCCTCGCAGTTCATCCAAAGTTTATTATTTTGATTCGTTAAATAAAATTTACTTTAAATTCTATTGGAACCAACTAATTTCATGAGCGAGGAGGGTGAACTTAAAATACAAATGCCGGATGGAAGGGTAATCACTGGAAAAAAGCTGAACTTCAAACCGGTGAAGGAAGACTGGAATGAGTACGAACTTGAAGATGGAACGAAGCTTTACGTGAAGCTTGTTTTAGTAGACGTGGTTAGGAGAGACGAGCTTAGCCCAATAGGGGAACCAGTTTACCAGATAATCTCTCAAAACCTCGTTAAGGTAAAAGCATCTAAAGAGGCGATAGAAGAGGTGACAAGAAGGATAAAAAGCTCCGCTAAGGGACCGGAGTTCAGGTAAATCTTCGCAGGCGATTCTAACTTGATTTACATAATTTTCTTTAAGTTGAAACTCTTAGGAGGTGTTTGAGCTCTAAAGTTTTTAGATTCTAAATCTCTGAGCGCTTCGAACAATATTCGAGTTAATTTCGCTCGTAAAAACAAGAGAAAAAGTGCCCGGACCCGGATTTGAACCGGGGACTACGCGGTCTTCAGCCGCGCGCTCTCCCAGGCTGAGCTACCCGGGCACGGTCTGATTAATACTATCCATGCTCCCCGGATATTTTTAATTTTTGGTTGAGAGGAAAGCTTAAAAGGGTTGGGGAAGTCTGATTTCTATGGAATTTTTGAAAGAAAATGCAGAGTACTTCGAGAGGAAAGCTTTCGAGGCGATTAAAGAGAAACCGAAGTTTGTCCTGTTTTTTGCTGAGCAAGCACTTCAACTTTACGTAAAATATATTCTGGCTAAAGAACTTGACGATTATCCGAAAACGCATAATCTAAGAATCCTTTTCCAGAAACTCGCAAAAATTGACGCTAAAGCTGAGAAATTCTACGATGAGAATGCGGATATTTTTGACTTGCTTGAGGAAGCTTACATCACAGCAAGATACCTCGACAAAGAGTACAGCGTAAAGAGTGCTGAAAAAGCGTTGGCTTTACTGGAAAAATTTAAGGAGGAGTTCAAAAGATGGTTAGCTTAATCGACATTCAAATCGAAATCGTAAGGAAGTTCAAAGAGATGAGGAGGGAGTATCTAAAGTACGCTAAAATGATAAAGGAAGTGGCTGAGCAGCATTTCTCCAACCTTGTTGCTGTGTACGTTTTCGGTAGTGTCGTGAAGGGAGAAGAGCACGCTATGAGCGATGTGGATGTGGCTGTTGTTTTGGAAAAGCCGGCGAGGGAAGAAGAGAGAGTCGCTTTCTATCGGAAAGTGAGAGAAAAAATAGGAAAACTACATCCGTTTGAGATTCACGTACTCTCGATAGATGAGTGGGAAAACTGGTACAGAAAATTCGTTAAAGACGAGTTCGTTACAGTTAAATAACCCAATACTCAGCAATTTCCATGAAGCTAAGGGTCGCTCACACTCCCGATGCGGATGACGCTTTCATGTTTTATGCGATGATTAGCGGAAAAGTTCCGCTCCCTTTTGAAATTGAACACATCATCATGGACATCGAAGCGCTAAATGAGCTTGCTTTTAAAGGGAATTTGGACGTCACAGCACTATCCGTTCACGCTTACGCTTATCTCAGCGACAAATACAGAATCCTCTCGGCTGGTGCGAGCGTTGGTGATGGGTACGGGCCGATAATCGTTGCTAAGGAAAAAATCGATCTGGAGGGGAAAAGGATAGCAATTCCCGGGAAGTACACAACCGCCTATTTATACTTGAAACTTGCCATCGAGAATTTCAAGCCCGTTGAGATGCGCTTTGATGAGATCATGGATGCTGTTAAAAAGGGGGATGTAGACGCTGGATTGCTAATACACGAGGGGCAGATAACTTACAAAAAGCTTGGCTTAGTTAAAATTCTCGATCTGTGGGAGTGGTGGAAAGAACTGACGAATTTGCCAATGCCCCTTGGGGTGAACGTGATCTCGCGAGGAATTGATGAGAAAATTCAGAGGGAGTTTTTGAAAGCAATGAAGCTCAGCATAGAATACGCGCTGAAAAACAGCGAAGAAGCCGCGAGATATGCTATGAAGTATTCGAGGGGGATGAGTTTCGAGGAAACTTTAAGATTTGCGAGGATGTACGTTAACGAGTACACTTACGAGATGCCAAAGTCTGTTTTGAAAGCTATTGAAAAACTCTTCGAGATGGGAGAAGAAAGAGGTTTCTTTAAAAAACCCGAGCTTGATGTGCTATTTTAGCAGACTTTTGATCTCTTCAATTACCTTCTCAGCCTCTCCGCTCTCAACGTTCCTACCCTCTCTAATGAGTCTGTTCAACTCGCCTTTTATATCTTGAACCTTTGTTTTTTCTATTATCACCGGTACGGGTCTCGTCACGGCTCCTCTAACAAGGCTCTCCCCGTTTATCGGTGTAGCTATTACAGCTCCGACTTCTTCTCCTTCAAGCTTTATCGAGTAAACTATATCTCCCAAATCCGTCTCTCCTTTCTTTTCAACCTCATACTCCACTTCAGCTTCGGCTATTTCTTCTGCTCGGCTAACAACTTCACTCAATAACTCTTTGATCTCTTCATCTGGAATCCGTCGAAAAGCCTCCACTTCAAGCGTTTCGAGATTCCACTTTATTTCTCCTTCCGCAACATCGTAATCGACTCTTACCCTCACCACGTCTCCTTTATCGAGCTTGAGTTTGTTTACAAACAACTCGTAAAGTAACCTGTTAAGCTCAGCAGCAGCTCTCGCAACTTCCCGGCTTTCTACCTCCTCCCTTTTTATCATATCTCTCAGCTGAGCGAAAAGAGTTCTTCTTATTTTATCCGCATACGCCCCAGCTATAACCAAACCGCTGCTGAGCTTCATAGTATTATATAGGTCACAAAAAATAAAAACTTTTTGAAGGCAAATAATTTATAGCTCTACTTTAAGGTTTGAGCATGAAGCTTGTGACATGCGGACTACCTTACGCTAACGGAAAAGCCCACATCGGTCATTTGAGAACGTATATACCGGCTGATGTCTACGTGAAGTATTTAAGGCTCAAGGGAGAGGATGTGGTCTTTGTTTGCGGAAGCGACTCTCACGGAACGCCGATTGTCGTTAACGCCGAACAGCAAGGTTTAAAACCGAAAGAACTTGTTGACATTTATCACGAACACTTTCAGGAAATTTTCAGAAATTTGAAGATTGAATTCGACTTTTACGGAAGAACCGACAGCGATTACCACCACGAAAGAACGAGGGAGATTGTAAAGAAGATGATAGAGAAGGGATACGTTTACCCTAAGGAAATCGAACTCGCATATTGTCCTAACTGCGAAAGATTCCTGCCGGACAGATACGTGGAGGGAATTTGTCCGTACTGCGGAGCTGAAGCGAGAGGAGATGAATGCGATCAGGGTTGTGGAAGACACTTAGAGCCAGGAGAGATTTTGAAGCCAAGATGCAAGATTTGCGGAACTCCAGCGGTTTTCAGAAAGCAGAAACATTATTTCTTCAAGTTGAGTGCATTTAAAGACTTTCTCGAAGATTACCTTGAAAAGCTGAAGGGTACTGAAAACGCCTTAAACTACGCTAAAGAATGGGTTAGGAAGGAGTTGAAGGACTGGTGTATCACGAGAAATCTTGAGTGGGGTGTGAAGTTCCCAGGAGAGGAGGATTTGGTCGTTTACGTGTGGGTTGACGCTCCGATTGGCTACATAAGCTTCACGGAGAAAGCTTGCGAAAAACTTGGAAAGGACTGGAGAGAGATCTGGATTGAAGGGAAGGCTGAGATAATCCACTTCATCGGCTTGGATATTGTTTATCACCACTGCATTTTCTGGCCAGCCATGCTTAAAGCAGCCGACTACGCCTTGCCTTCGGCTGTTGTTGCGAGCGGGATGGTGAAAGTGGAGGGAAAGACGTTTTCGAAGAGCAGAGGCTACGTTGTGTGGGTTGACGAGGATTATTTGAACGAAGGTTTCAATCCAGACTGTTTGAGATACTACGTTGTAAACTACACGTCCCATCAGAAGGACTTGAACTTCTCTTGGGAGGTTTACAAGGAGAAGGTGAATAACGAACTCATAGCAACCCTCGGCAACTTCATCTACAGGGTTCTTCACTTCGCTTGGAGGAATTTTGGAGAGGTTAAGATGAACGTTGATGGGGAAGTTGTTGAGCAGATAAGGCTTGCGATGAAAAAGATCGAAGAGGCTATTGAAAAGTGGGAATTCAAAGAAGCAAGCGACGCTTTTATGGAGCTTGCATCCTACGGAAACGTTTACTTCCAGAACTCGCAACCTTGGGAGTTGATAAAGAACGATCCAGAATCTGCTGAACGAGCGGTAGCTTCATGCTTGGCTTTGGTAAGAGCTTTGACGATTCTTGCCTATCCGGTTCTCCCGTCAACTATGGAAAAGATCGGAAAGCTTATAGGGCTGGATGTGAGAAAAGCCAAACTTGAGGATGCGCTGAAGATCCCGGATAAAATTAAAGTGGAAAAGCCCTTCGTTCCTTTCGAAAAAATTGAAGACGAAAAAATAGCGAAAATGGAGAAAAAACTTAAGGAAAGGATAGAGAAAGCCGAGAAGGGTGTTGAGGAGAGGGAGCTCGTTACCATAGAAGAATTCGGGAGGCTTGACATAAGGATCGGGAGGATAATCGAAGCTGAGAAAATAAAGGGTAGTAAAAAGCTGTTAAAGCTGAGAATAGACTTGGGAGGAGAAATTAAACAGGCTGTTGCTGGAATTGCCGAAAACTATAGCGAGGAGGAGCTGAAAGGAAAACTCGTCGTCGTTTTGGCGAACATAAAACCTGCCAAAATAAGAGGAGTTGATAGCGAAGTTATGGTTTTAGCAGCCGATGTAGATGGAAGAGCTATACTCCT
>NZ_WANY01000068.1:0-9511 GCF_015521575.1 Ferroglobus sp. | reverse complement strand
TTGTAAAATTTTTCCATCTTTCGAATATTCTATTATAATAAGATCTCTCTGTTTCCTCTCTGCTGAATTGGTAGCTCTTCTTCAAACTTCTTTATCTACTTCCAAACTGTTGCGTTAGACGGGGATGAATCAGAAATGATTTCTGCTGTTCTCCTCGTTGATGAAGTTTGGATGTAAGTTGCTATGCCAAGAATCCTGATGTCGTTCGGAACTCTCTCCCTCTCAAACAACTCAAGTTCCTTCACCAATTCTTTCAGCTTCATCAAAATTAGTTGAAAAATATTCTGAGAAAGTAAAGTTTAGTTTAAGAGTCTAAATTACTAATAACGAAGAGATGTGGTGGTTGTTTTTAATTCGGAGACAATAAAGGAGTACTCTCGTCACATTAGTTCCGTTAAAGACGAAATCAGGAAAATATACAGGATAAATCCGAGTTTTAAGTTATTGAGATTGTTGAATAAAGTTCGTCACAAAGTCAATGACGTAGAATTTTCGTTTGAGTTCGAAGGAGAACCTGTAAATAGAAAGGATCTGCACTTGTTGAACTCAGCCAAGGCCGGAGCTTTGGAGTTTGGTGAAATTGAAGCTTACGTTGTAACCGTGGCTGAAGATGTGTATCGAGGAAAAATTGCTAAAAACAGTAAAAACATAAAAATCTACATATTAAACATGCTCAGCCAGGAGTTCTGGCATAAGTTCCGTTGAATTTCATCGTTGAGTTCTAAAGAGAGTACTTCCTACTAAAAAAGTGTATTGAAATGAAAATCTGATGGACCGGTGGGGATTTGAACCCCAGGCCTCCGCCATGCCAAGGCGGCGCTCTTCCAGGCTGAGCTACCGGCCCAAGTGATTGTAATTTATCTAACTCCATGAGCTTATAAGGTTTATGGACAAGAGAAAAACATATTTTTCAGAGTAACAATCCTTTCACTGTTGCCCTATGAGAGGCGAAGTTGGGAAAATTGTCGGAGAAGCGACTCCTTATGAATTCAGCTTTCAAATTTACAACCCTCTCGAAGTGAAGAAGGGAGATTTCGTAAAAGTTTGGAACGACGCTGACGGATGGTTCGCCGCCTACGTTTCCGAGATAAAAGCCGTGTCGAAAAGCGATGAGAGGGATGGGAGCGAAACCTACCTTGCTAAAGCGGTAGTTCTCGGAAAGAGGAGTGGAAAAAGCATAGTTCTCCCGAAAACTCCTTTCGTCCCCGGAGACAGAGTTTTTAAAGCTGAAGAAGATTTCGTTGCCGAGTGCTTAGGATTTTACGAAGACGGTGTTTACTTGGGTTACCTTGGAGATACAAAAATAAAGGTAACTCTAAACCCCAACACCCTCGTTCAAAAGCACGTTTGCATTTTAGCGAAAACGGGAAGCGGAAAGAGTTATACGGCTGCAGTAATAATCGAGGAACTTCTTGAAAAAGACGTGGCTCTTTTAATAATAGACCCTCACGGAGAATACGAGAGCTTAAAGTATCCAAACGATGATGAAAGTCTTGAGGAGTTCGGTTTGAAACCAAAGGGCTACGCTGACAAGGTTAAGATGTTCGTTCCCCCCAAGTCTCCATTAGCCGACAAAGCCGACGGCATTCTAAGGCTTGACGGAATAAATCTATCCGCCGAAGAGATAATCGAAATGGGGGAGATTAGGAAATCCTCAGCGCAGGCGGCGATTTACCAGCTAATAAGAGAGATGAGGGGAAGAACGTACACGATTCAAGACTTAATAGATGAAGCCGAACAACTAAGCGGTAATCTCAAAGCGGAGATAATTGGAGCTTTAACGAAGATCGAAGAAACGGATCTCTTCAGCGAAAATCCAACGCCTATAGAGGTCTTAATGCAGAAAGGAAAGGCTGTGATTTTGAATTTAGCTGGAATAGATCCGATTCATCAGGACATAATCGTGGCTAAGGTTTGCAGGGAGATATTCGAAATGAGGAAGAGGGGCGAGATCGATCCAGGAATGATCGTCGTCGATGAAGCTCATAACTTCGTTCCAGAGAAGGGAATCGACAAATCTGTCTCTTCAAGTGTTCTCAGAACGATAGCGAGCGAAGGAAGAAAGTTCGCTTTGGGACTCATGATAATCAGCCAGAGACCTGCGAGAATAGATAAAAACGTCCTCAGCCAGTGCAACACCCAGATAATCCTCAGAGTTACGAATCCCAACGACATAAACTCGATAAAGAGGGGGGTTGAAGGAATAACTTCGGAGATGGTGGAAGAGATAAAAAGACTGCCAGTCGGACAAGCTCTTGTGATCACCCCCGATTTAGAAAGACCAGTCATAGTTAGAGTTAGAACAAGAAAGAGCAAGCACAAAGAAGCTGAAGAGATAATCAAAGTTGAGAAGAAAAAAGCGAGAAAAGAAGAAAAGAAAAGAGACACCCCGAAGAAAGAAGTAAAGGAAAAGAAGGGAGGATTTTTCAAAAAGCTTTTCGGTGGTGATTGAATGCCCGATTACATCGTAGTTTTACAGGGAGCTTGGATAGTTAGGAATGCAAAGAGCGTTAAGGATGCGATGAACATAGCCGTCGCAGAAGCTGGGAAAAGACTTAACCCAGATCTCGATTTCGTTGAAGTGGATGTCGGAACGACTGAGTGTCCCAAATGTAAACAGCCTTTGAAAAGCGTTTTTTTAGTAGCCAACACAGCCCTCGTTGGATTGATCTTTGAAATGAAAGTCTATAACGCCCAAAGCAAGGAACATGCCGCAAGAATAGCCAAATACGAAATCGGAAAGAGGTTGCAAAGAATTCCCTTAGAGGTTATTGAAGTTGTTGAGCTTGAGTGAAGAAAATTTTTTGTATTCTTCGAGGTATCGTAGAACTGCATGGAAAGGGCTGAGGAAATTTTGAAGATTCTTGAAGATAACGCAAAGGTTTCTCCTAAAGAAATAGCTGAAATTCTTGATTTAAAGGAAGAGGAAGTTGAGGAGATGATCAAAAAGCTTGAGGGAGAGAAGATAATTCTGAAGTACAAAACCCTCGTCAACTGGGAAAAGCTCGGGGTTGAGGAGGTATACGCTATCATCGATGTTAGGGTTAATTTAACAAGAGAGAAGGGTTACGACGATATAGCTAAGAGGATAGCTAAGTTTCCGGAAGTGCATGCTGTGAGGCTCGTAAGCGGTGAGTACGACTTCCAAGTGGTTGTGAAGGGAAAGTCGCTGAAAGACATAGCATTCTTCGTCGCTGAAAAAATCTCCACGATTCCAGAGGTTAGAGATACCGTTACGCATTTCGTTCTAAGGACTTACAAGGAAGAAGGCGTTCTTCTCTTCGAGGATGAAGAGGATAGGAGGTTGGCAATTGTCCCGTAAAGTTAACGAAAAAGTTGCAAATTTAAAGCCGTCTGGGATAAGAAGATTTTTCGACTTAATTATTGGAAGAGAGGACGTAATAAGTCTCGGAGTTGGAGAACCAGACTTCCCAGTCCCGTGGAAGATAAGAGAAGAAATGATCTACAGTCTCGAAAAAGGGATAACGTCGTATACATCAAATCAGGGTTTGCCGGAACTCAGGAATTCTATAGCCGAATACTACGAAAAGTTTGGCTTTAAACCGGATCCAGACAACATAATCGTAACTACTGGCGTGAGCGAAGGGATAGACATAGCGTTGAGAGCTATAATAAATCCGGGAGACAAAGTTATCATTCCCGAGCCTTGCTACGTTTCCTATGAGCCTCTTTCGATATTGGCTGGAGCGGAAGTTGTAAAGATTCCTACCGTTCCAGACTTCAAGCCGAAATACGAAGATCTCGTGAAAGTTGGGAAAGCTAAAGCTATAATAATCAATTACCCGAACAACCCAACAGGAGTAAGCTACAGCCGAAAAGACTTAGAAGAAATTGCTGATGCGGCTGTGGAGTTGGATGCGATAATCATTTCCGATGAAATTTACGCAGAACTAAGTTACACCTTCAAGCACACTTCTATAGCCTCTTTAAACGGTATGGAGGACAAAGTCGTCGTTTTAAACGGATTCTCGAAGAGTTTCGCGATGACCGGATTGAGGGTTGGCTATGCAATAGCTCCGGACGAAATATTTGAAGCCATGCTGAAAATTCACCAATACTGTATGCTTTGCGCTCCCGTAACTGCTCAAATCGGGGCTATAGAGGCTTTAAGGAATGGAGAGGCGGATCTTGAAAGGATGAGAGCTGAATACTTAAGGAGGAGAAACTACTTTGTCCGAAGGCTTAGAGAAGTTTTCGACGTGAGAATGCCGGACGGTGCTTTTTACGTTTTTCCAAAGATAAATGCAAACAGCGAGGAGTTCGCTGAAAAGCTTCTTTTTGAGAAAAGTGTAGCTGTCGTTCCGGGCAGCGCTTTTGGTGAATGCGGAGAGGGATACATAAGATGTGCTTACGCAATTTCGATGGATAAGCTGAAAGAAGCAGCTGACAGAATCGTGGATTTCGCAAAAAGAATGATCTAAATTTTTCTGAACATCCTTATCCACTTTCCAAATCTCCCCCTCTCTTTAAATCCGTGCTTCTCATAGAATTTTTTTGCTCTATCGTTTCTTTCCCCCACCCAAAGCTCTGCAAAATCCTTATTTTTCTCTCTCAGGTACCCTATTCCCTTTTCAAGAAGTTTCGAGCCTATTCCTTTTCCCCAGAATTCTCTCTTCACCGCAAGCTCGTGAATTTCTCCTACCTTCTTCATCTCGAATGGACTGAACCAGTTTGAATCGCAAGCTATAACTCCCACCGGCTCGGAAAGTTCTGCAAAGAAGATTCCTTCTGGATCCCGATTCATCAACCATCTGTAGTAATTTTTTATCTCCCTCCTCGTTGTATATGCATACTCCTCCAGATCCTCGTAAGCGTCTTGGTATATCTCGACGAAGTGTTTTATGTCTTCTTTTTTACCCCTCCGTATTATCACGCTACAAACTTTTTTATCATTGCGAAAATACTTTACTCCATGAAGCTGATAAACCTGCTCAGAGATCTCGTCGAAATACATTCCGAGTCAGGGAGAGAAGATGAAATTGTTGATTACGTTACCGAATTCCTGGAAGACCTCGGTTACTCTCCCAAGGTTGAAGAAAAGAGAGTAAAAAACGTGGTTTTGGAAGGGAAGGGAGATTTGTGGCTGATTACACACCTCGATACAACAAGAAAAATTACCGATTTTTCCTTCGATGGAGTTTACTGCTACGGAACGGGAGTTTGCGACGCAAAAGCGAGTGTTGCGGCAATATTGAGTGCAATAGAGGAGAGCGAAGAATTCGTTTTAAACGTCGCTTTCCTTTCAGATGAAGAGGAAGGAGGAAGAGGATCGGAACACTTCGCAAGGAGGAGGAAGGGTAGAGCTATAATAATGGAACCGACGGAATTGAAAGTTGCTGAAGCACAATACGGAAGTGCAGAAATTTCGGTGAAGGTTAAAGGAAAACCCTCCCACGGAGCTTTTCCGGATTTTGGTGTGAGTGCAATAGAAAAAGCCTACGAGCTGTATGAAAAAGTGAAAAACATATGGAGAGGTTTTTCAATTCAGGAGATTAGAGGAGGAGACGACAGCTATTCGATCCCAGAGGAGTGCTTTATCAGGTTCGCATTCGTTTTCCCTCCAGAAATAAGGAGTAAAGACGTTCTGGAGAAGGTTTTGAAAATTGCAGAAAATTACGGTGAGGTGGAAGTCGTGGAGTACTGGGACGGGTTTTACTGTGACGAAATTGTCGAGCTTGCAAGAATAGTTGAAGAAAAGACGGTTATGAAAAGCTGGACAGACGCGGCAAATCTAAAAGCTGAGGGGTGGAAAGTAACGGTTTGGGGTCCGGGAGAGCTTGAGTACTGTCACACAAAGTATGAGAGGGTGAAACTCGCAGAGGTCGAAAAAGCGAAGGAGATAATCAGAAGAATAAACGAATTTATTCAATCCTCTTTTTGAAGAACTTTTCCGAAAGTCCCAGAACTGATGCAAGTCCGATTAAATTCTCTTTCGAGATCGTTCCGTCGGCAATTTCCTTCAAAACTTTCTTAGCGTTGAAAGCTATCCCCAGCCCAGCGTTCTTTACCATAATCCTATCATTAGCTCCATCCCCAACAGCTACTATATTCTCCTCGCTTATGCCTTCCTTCTCAGCTATTTCCTTTATTATTCTCGCCTTCTCCTCGGCATCTATAATTCTCCCCTTTATCTCTCCGGTAAGCTTTCCGTCTTTAATCTCAAGCTCGTTTCCGAAGGCGTAATCTAATCCCAACTCTTCTTTGAGCTTTTCGGTGAAGTAGGTAAATCCACCACTCACGAGAGCAACCTTGTATCCGCTTTCTTTTAAAGCCTGAATAAGCTCTTTTGCTCCTTCCGTGAGTTTTATCTCGCTGTAAATCTTTTCGAGAACTTCAACTGGTAGACCTTTTAGAAGTCTAACCCTCTCCCTCAGCGCTGTCTCAAAATCTATTTCACCGCTCATAGCTTTTTCAGTGAGCTTTCTAACTTCTTCTTCAACTCCAGCAGCCTTTGCGAGTTCGTCTATTATCTCGTTCTCTATCAAGGTGGAGTCCATGTCGAAGACGATCAACCTCTTCTGTTTCTTGGCTATCTCGTAGGGTTGAATAACTATATCCAATCCGGTCTTTTCAACTTCCTCTTTTAGCTGCCTTTTAACCTCCTCCGGGTTTGCCTCCCTCACATCGACGAGAAATGTTATTGAAATGAGCTGATCTCTTGCGGTTAGCGATGTTTTTTCGATGTTTATTCCGTGCTGGAAGAGTATCTTCGTGACATCTCTAACAATTCCGACCCTATCCTTACCTATAATCGTTATCTGGTAGAGCTTTTTTTCTCTCTGCTTTTTTCTTTCGAAAGGAGCTACGTGAACCGTGACTCCTATTTTTTCTCCCCTATCTTTCAATTTCTTTTCAAGCTCCTCTAAGCTTATTTTGCATTTTTCAACATCTCCAACGATAAACATCAGAAACATTCCCTGAAGGACAGTCTGCTCTATATCCACGATGTTGACGTTGTTCTCAGCTAAAACTTCCGAAATGCTGTAGACTATCCCCGGCTTATCCTCCCCGTAGACGGAGACAGCTATTAGTTTCACAAAGAATTTTGGACAAATCGGTATTTTAATTTACCCAAATGCGAGCTTTAATCATGCGAGAGAAAAGAATAGACAACCTTCGGAAAGTGCTTGAAAGAAGGAATTTGGACGTGGCACTCGTTTTATATCATCTGAATGTTTATTACTTCAACGGCACAGCTCAACTCGGAGCGCTGATAGTTCCAAGAGAGGAAGATCCGGTTTTTTACGTGATAAGAGATTACGAGAGAGCCAAAGAAGAGAGCGAATTCAAATGTATCAAAGCGAGAGGTTTCGGAGAGATTCTCTCGAAAGTTAAGGATCTGAAAGTAGGTGTGGATCTGAGCTTAGTGAACGGTAAAATTTCGTCGCGTCTCAGCGGAATACGTTTTGAAGACATAACCGACGAAATTCTGAGATTGAGGATGATTAAAGATCGAAAAGAGATCAAACTCATAAGTAAGGCAGTAGATATGTGCTGCGAAGTCTTAGAAAAAGTTCCAGAAATTCTAAAAGACGGAATGAGAGAATTCGAGCTCTCCGCAAAGCTCGAATACGAACTGAAAATGCTCGGTCACGACGGATATCTTGAGGGCAGAAGCTCCGAGTATTTACCCAACGTTGTTGCAGCTTCTTCTGGTTCGTCTAAACCGAGTAAACTTTCAGCTGTAACCGCTGGAGCGGGAATGAGTGCCGCTTGCCCCATTGGAAGTGGTAAGAAAAGAATGAGGAAAGGTGATGTGGTTTGGATCGACATTGGCGGTAGAATTGAAGGCTACAGCTCCGACATAACGAGGTGCTTTACGATAGGAAAGGCAGACGAGAGAGTTTACGAAACTTACGAGAGGTTGAAAGAGCTTTACGAAAACTGCCTTAAAATGATGAAAGAAAAAGTGAAGGTTAGCGAGATTTTCAGAAAAGCGTTTGAGCTTGCGAGGGAACTCGAAATCTTCGACGGATTTATGGGTAGAGTCGAGAAGATGAAGTTCGTAGGACACGGGATTGGATTAAACATCGACGAGTATCCAGTTTTGGGGGACTTCGAGGAGGAGCTGAGAAGGAACGTCGTTGTCGCTTTCGAGCCTAAGGTAATTCTTGAAGACTTCACGGGGTTGGGGATAGAATCAGATGTGCTTATCAGAGAAAAGCCCGAAGTTCTTGACAGCATATCCACAGAACTCGTGGAATGTTGATCTGGTGAGCTACGAGCACGAATTGGTTGCAGAAAAGATTTCATTTTTACAGTATTTTTGGTAATCCTCCTCGTCGAAGAGGTTTGAATGTAAGTTGTTATGCCAAGAATCCTGATGTCATTCAGAACTCCTTCTCAAACAACTCAAGTTCCTCCACCAATTTTTTCAGCTTCATCAAAATTGGTTGAAAAAATTCTGAAAAGGTAAAGTTTACGGGTCTTAGTACCCATTCGGGGAGTGTCCAACAATTTAAGAAGCTCCATGCTTCCACCTCAAAGCGATTTTTATACAATAGATCACATTTCTAGCAAGAATCCTTGCTTTATCGCTTTTTCCTCTCGATTTTAGCCTATCGCCAAATTCAACGCTTAAAGCTCCAAAATATCCCTCACCAACGCTTCTATATCTGTAAACGGACTTATCGAAAAAGAGATCCCTTATCTTCGAACCAAGACCATCCGGTTTTCTCTTCGTCGACTTAACGATCGGGAGATAACCTTTCCAAACGAGTTCGTTCAGAACTTTTTTGGTGTCGAAGGCTCCGTCAGCTAAGGCGAATCCATTTCCTTCAGGAATTCCGGCTACGAATTCTTCTTCAGAACTCATTAGGTCTACGTAGACGGGAACGAGACTTTCTCCAACACTAACGCAGACAAAGAGTTCGCTTAAGTTCTTGTTCCAGTTTGAAAACTTTGTAGAGTCTATTACAGTGTAGAAGTATTCTATTTGGCTCAAAAACCCGTTTAGGGCTTTGAGAACTTCTTTTATCAGATTCGAATGCTTTGTTTCCCAGTAATTGAGCGTGGATTTGGGAATTCTGACTTTGAGAAATTTCCTTGCGAGAGATTCCGAATAGCGAAGGCTGCACCTGAAAATCTCCTTCAGAACGATCGCCTTGACGTATAGGCTTGGAAGTCTTTTCGGCTTTCTCCCCTTTCGTTTCTGAAATCTATCGTCTATCTTCAGCGATACCAAAATCACGTGAAGGAATTTCAGAATGAGTTCGACGTCGTAGATGAGAGTATTCCACCTCTTGAGCATGAAGGAGTTTAATTCGATAGTAATGTTTTTGCAGTCTTATCTCAAGAGGTTATTTCTGGACACGCTCCTGGTACAATTACATCTAAAAACTTACTTTGAATGACCCTAAACGTTTCTTTTGCAATCTCGTATCTGTATTCATCATATCTAAAAATTCCGTCTATGAAAACAGAGGTATCAAGTACTACCGTCATCTTCTCTCTTCTAAGAATTCTTTTAAGACATCCGTGTCCACTTTTC
>NZ_WANY01000067.1:0-3621 GCF_015521575.1 Ferroglobus sp. | reverse complement strand
GGAAGGACGAGAAGGGAGCGATAGGCATTGAGATACTGATAGTGTTCATAGCGATTGTCTTGGTGGCTGCGGTGAGTGCTGCGGTGCTGATTCAAACCGTCGGATACCTGCAGCAGAAAGCAACTGCTACCGGAAGACAGACAACTCAGGAGGTTGCAAGCGGTATAAAGGTCGTGAAGGTGTTAGGACATGTGAATAACCCCAGAAGTGCAGATGGAAAAGTAGATCTCTTAGCTATCTATGTAGAAGTAAATACGGGTGGGCAAGAAGTAGATCTCAATGCGACAAAGATAACACTCTATGACGGTACTAAAACTGTAACCTTTAAGCAGAATACTGCAGCGTTTACTGATGGAACATCTGGTATTCTTGATGCATTTGATACAACTCAAAAAGCGTGGGCCAACTTAACATCAGCAACGGACTTTGGAATAATAGTTCTCCAAGATGAAGATGGATCAATATCATCTGGAAGCTATCCTGTTATAAACTCAGGAGACAAAGTGATTTTAACAATTAATGTTACTGCAGCGTTTGGAGGGTGGGCACCAAGAACATCAGTCTCTGGAGAAGTTAGACCAGAGTTTGGAGCACCAGGTATTATTGAGTTCACGACACCTCCGGCATACACGGAGGCAGTAATAGAACTACAGTGATCCTCAATTTTTTCTAAATTTTTTGTATTTTATCAAAATTTTTCTGGGGTGTCTCTCATGCTCAAACTCTTCAGAAGAAAGAAGAAGGAAGAGGAGGTGGTGGAAAAAGAAGAGGAGGAAGAGGTTGAGGAGTCTGAGGTTGAAGCCGAAAGCGGGGAAAGCAAAGAAGAAGATGAGGACATAATAATGAAAATCAACGAGAGGCTGAATGAAATAGAGAACAGGCTGCCGAGAATAGACATTTCGATATCGAATTTAAAGAAGGAGATAGACGGCTTGAAGGACAACATACAGAAGCTTGAGGAATCTTTAAAGGATATGATGGCTTTGTACGAGGTTGTATCGGCCCAAATAAACCCCTTCGTCGGTCAATCGAAAGTCACGGCTATAAGCGTTGAAAGGCTGAACGAAATGGAGAAAAAGGTAAACTCGATGGAAGACATCATACGGGACATTCGGCTGGATTTGAGGTTTCTCTTTAGGAATATGGTGAATGTTAGAGAGATAGTTAATGAGGTAATTTATGAAGAGGTGATAAGTCTTGAATGAAGATAACCGCAACATCATCAGACTTGAAGAGCTTGAAGAGGGAAAGAAGAAGTATTTGAGCGAAAACGAACTGAAAAACAAGCTTGAAAGCTACAAGGGAAGGGTTCCGGCGGTAATACTCAACGACATATACGAGCTTTTGAAGGGGAAAAAAGTAACGGAAGAGCAGCTCGAAAAGATAGTTTCGAGAATCGAAAACAAGCTGAAAGAGAGCAGCGGAGAGGGTGTTGGAGAACTTGTTGAAAAAATTGATAGACTCGAAAAAGCCCTCTCAACGTTTTTGAAAAAGTTCGAAGAAGAAATCGGAGAAAGGGCGAAAAAGAAACTTGAGGAGGCTTACGAAGAATTTTACGAAACGCCGGAAGATAAAAGCGTTGAAGTCGAAAAGCCGGCTAAGGTTGAACAGCCGTCTAACATTTCGGTAGAATTGGAAAAACCACCCAAAACCTCACCGGAACTCGAAGAATTACCGAAAAGAGAGGTTAAACTTGCTTCGATTCCGAAAACGACCAGAGCTATGATGTTCCTCCTGAAATGGATAGAGTTCATGATAGAAAGGGTGGGCTACGACGGGTTGAACGATCTCCTTGACTACTACGTCGACATCGGCTGGATTTCCGAGGATGTCATGTTCGATGTAATAAGGTACGCTAAAGGAATAAAGCTCTACCATGAAAAATCGGACTGGAGACCAGTTGGCTACATGAATGTTCAGGATCACATAATGTCCCTTCTCTTCATAGAGGCTTTGAGAACCGGCAGACTGAACAGAGATTTGCTCTTAGAAGTCGAAAGACAGATATACAGGATAAAAAAGGAGGTCAGCGAGATCAATGGGATTTAGCACAACTGCCGCTTTCGTTATAATTTTCGTCGCCTCGCTTGCTATAGTCGGCTTGGCTTACTCAACTTTTTACCTCCAGCTTAAGGATTACGTTTACAAGCTTAAAGCCGAGAGGGAGGATGCTGTAAACAAGGCGAACACGAAGCTCGATATTATCTCGATAAACGCCGTAGGGACAAATACAACCCACAACCTCAGCGTTGTTGTAAAGAACACTGGCACAACGACGCTGAATGTAAGCAAATTTGATTTGCTCGTTGATGGAGTTTTGGTGGACTTTAGCTATAACAGAACAGTTCTCTACCCGGAAACTTACGTGGAAATATCATCTAACAACTTAAGCGGAGGGATAGGGACAACTCACAGACTTAAGATAGTTGCAGAGAACGGTTACGCAATTTATGCAACATACACGGTGAGCTGAAATGGGATTTGGGGAAGTTGCATCGCACCTGATCCTTTTCATAGCAGCAGTAATCATCGCATCTTCAGCCTCAGCGATAATGTTCGTCACGGTGCAGAAAATAAGCATAGAGGCTGGAGAACAGGGAGAAGTTCTGAAAAAAATGATAGGAACAGACTTCTCCATAATAAACGATCCGGCAAATGTGATTTACAATTCAACCCTTGGTGCTTACATCATCTACATAAAAAACACGGGGACGGAGGAAATTCTTCTGACGAACAACACACTCACGATAATCCTCAACGGACAGGTCGTTAATTTCCAATCTGACAAGGTTGCGATAAAGCCGGGGGAAACGGCTACTCTTTACGTTTACTCTTCTCGGATAAACGGCGATGCTAATCTGATCGTTGTAACTGACGTTGGAGTGAAGAAAACCTTCAAGTTTGCGGGGTGAGAGCATGGTGAATCTGTACTCGGTACAAATCGAGAACGACGAATTTCACAAAAAAATAGGCGGAGGAATTCCTAAGGGAACGTTCGGTCTCATCGTTGGAGAGAGTGGAAGTGGAAAAAGCGTCGTCTGCCAGAGAATAACTTACGGATTGCTGAAAAATGATGTTTCCGTTAGCTACGTTTCCTCTCAGCTTACAACCGTCGATTTCATAAAGCAAATGTCAAGTTTGGGTTACGGTATTGAGAAGCACATAATTTCTGGCAGGCTGAAATTTTTTCCTGTTTATCCGCTTATAAGCGAGGTTAAAAAGAGAGAGAGGTACATAGAGAGGTTAATCTCAGGCAGACACATTTTTGAAAGCAATGTGATAATCATAGATTCCCTCTCAGCTCTCGTCAAATTCGACATAAATCCGAACTCGGCGATAGATCTTGTCAGCTTCATTAAAAGAATCGCAGCAACGGGGAAAGCCGTTATCGCCACTGTTGTTCCGGGGGAGATAGATGAAGCGTCTTTCCTTGAACTTGAGAGTGCCGCAACTTTTCTTGCCGAATGCAGTCTGAGGAAGTTCGGAGCCGACATAAAAAACACGATGACAATCAAAAAGTACAATCTCGCCCAAATGCAGTATCAGAAGCAGATAGCTTTCAGAGTTGAGCCGAAGATTGGATTAGTGGTTGAAATAGCGGCGGTGGCGTAAAATGAAGGC